>CAZBNU010000236.1:0-6333 GCA_964493075.1 uncultured Nitrospirales bacterium
AATGGTCGGGGTGAGAGGATTCGAACCTCCGGCCTCTTCGTCCCGAACGAAGCGCGCTAACCGGGCTGCGCTACACCCCGAAAAAGACCTTTGCAAGTATACAGTATAGCTGCGGTATGTATCAAATTTTCTTGACGTTTGATTCAAAAAAATGAAGATTTTCGGAAGTTGTTGAGAAGTGCCACATTTTCTCGAAAGAGGTGGTGGCAATGCGATTCGTATAGGCTGTCCTTCGTGTAAATTTTAGAGTGAATTTGACTCTTCCAGGACACATCTGATACAATTCTATTCCACTCTGATAGTGCCCGGGTGGTGGAATTGGCAGACACGCTAGACTAAGGATCTAGTCCCAGAGATGGGGTGCGAGTTCAAGTCTCGCCTCGGGCACCATTTCTTTTTCCCGTCCATTTATCCAGTATAGCACTGTTTTTTTCTAATGATCTGAAGTGTCGCTGTAAATGATTGCTTCCTGTCCTTACAGGTGTTGATGGCGTAGTTCCTCAATGGCACGTTGTAGCGCCTGTATATCGTCTCGCAATAACGCCAATTCTGTATGATGTACAGCTTCTTTGTTTTGAATTGGCGACGTGTTTGTTGCTGTTTCCTGCTCTCCTACCGGAACAAAAGATGAGAGTGTTGTCTTTTGGAGTTTAGTTATAAGGGAGATATGCTGGGGCGTTACGCCTATAACAAGCACTTCATCGCCTGTTTTCACATAGTAGAGTTTTGTACAGGTGTTTATACTTAGTTCGCCGATTAGTTGCCCCATGCTTGGAAGATTGGCAGGATCACTGTTAAAGGATTTGGGCAAGAAAAAAATGCGAATGACGAGAAGCGTTAATAGAATGCCTGCAGCGGATAGAACCAGAAAAAGGTAGTGTGAATTCATCCAGAGACAGGCACCCGACTTTTCTGGTACAACAGCAACGTGAGTCTTTTCAGATAAGGCTGAGGTTACGCCTCCTGAACTTTTTGATCTCGAAGAAAGGTAGTCGTCATTGTAGTCATCCAGCGAATCATAAATATCCGTGCCGGATGATTCCTCATCAGAGATGACAGCGGTCTTATCTGCCTTAGGGTGTAGTGGTGATTCTTCGGGGAAACCATTCGCCGCTTCGATTGGGTCCCATTGGGGCGGACCGGTTTGTTCGTAAACAATATTCTCGGATATATCCTGGGCCTGCACTGCGCGTGGGCACACAAACCCCATACACACACATAGGGTCAGGAAGAAGCATACCCGGCTTGTTGTCATGAACGGCACAATTATCATGCGGTTTCCTTATATATCCGTCTGGATCAATGGACTGCACGATTGTAGATGCAACCCACGATTACTTTGCAAGTGTCTGGATTTTTGAAAGGATGCTGTCCGGGTCTATACCCTGATGATACATGTGCTCAGAAAGTCCACCTTCACCGGGTTTGCTTACGCCCATCGTCGCATATCGGGGGGCTAAACCTCGTTCAAGCAACCAGGTACCGAAGCGGCTTCCGAGACCGGTCTTGATATTCTGGCTTTCAACAATAAGGACAAAAGGCGAAGCGCCTAATACCTTCATCATATCCTCATCCACCACGTTCAGGGTGGGTTTGTTGATAAGACCCACATCAAGCCCCGCTTCACGCGCTCTTTCGACAGCATCCAAGGCACGGCAGAGCATATCGCCATAGGAAATAACGTAGCCTGCAGAACCTTTGCGGATGATTTCGTCCTTGCCCGGTGTGAAGGTGTAGTCCTCATACATTTTTGTGCCGTCTTCTTTGCAGATAAAAGGTGTCACGCTTCTGAGGGTGAACACGAAGCGAATTCCCGGATCGTTCCAGATCGTTTCTACAACGCTTTTAAGTTGCAGAGCATCGGCGGGGAAATACAGTCTTGTCTTGTCGTTTTCTGCAATGCCGCAATCGGCAAGCATGATATTGATGCCGTAATGACAGGTGTTATCTGCCATATCATCAATGCCGGCATGGGAGAAATGACAGATGGCATTGGCTTCATTCAGCCGCGCCATGGTCACTTCGGAGATTATCATTTCCAGGAATGCTGAGAAGGTGCTGAAAATACCCTGGCGGCTGGAATCGAAACCAAACCCGGCAGCAGCGGAGAAATTGCCGCGCTCCTGCACACCACCGTTGATGCACACCTCCGGATGGGCTGTGCGGATGCCCTTCAAGCCGGTTGATCCTTCCAGGTCGGAATCCACTACGAGAACGTTGTCTTTGCGTTCCGTATCGCTCATACGGTCGAGAATGCCGTTTACAATTTTGCCAAATTCCACGCGATTGCCAGCAGTTTCCTTGGTGCAGCCACGGTAGGATGCGCCGCCGCCGACCTTCTTCACCGATTCAAGATAGGCAACAGCGTCATTGTGTCCCCGTTCTTTCAGATAGGCTATGGCGACATCCGCTTTAATCACGTCATGACCTGCGTGGTTGCCTTCAAGACCGGCAATGCCTGGTGCCATTTTACGTTTGTTTATTAAAGCAACCGGGCCGTTGTTACGCACTGCGGAAATCATGCGGGCATAGAGCTGTTCAAAAGACTCGCCTTCTCCGGTGTCTACCAAAAGGCCGTGCCCTTCCAGTGTTTTTCCAATGCTGTAACCGGGCAGATAATCGGAAGGATGACCACTGATCGTAACATCGTTATCATCTATTAAAAGTTTTATGTTCAGCTGCTGCGCTACGGCAAATCGGGCCGCCTCTGCGTCATCGCCTTCCATTTGTGAACCATCCGAACCCAGCAGAAATACCACCTTGTCGGGGTGCGCCTTTGCCACGCCATTGGCAAAAGGCCACATGTGCCCAAGACGTCCGGAGGCAAATTTAATTCCGAGCCCCTTGTCTATTTCTGGATGGCCATACAGTCCTTCGCCTGCTGCACGGTACTGCAGAAGTTTTTCCATGGGCATTTCACCATTAAACGCCGCCAGCGCATATTGCAGCGCAACCCGGTGTCCTGCTTCATCAAAATGAACCGGGTATATCTTGTCTGTTCCCTTCATAAAGGCATCTGCAATCAAGGCTTCCGGCACCACACTATAGGCGCCGCCAGTATGACCGCCTAGGCCCTTTGCACCGGCGACCGCGGTGAAGAAAATAATTGTGTCGCGCATGATTTGCACATTCTTGACAAGTTGGGCAATCTGATCCGGAGAAGCATCTCCTTCAAAGGGGTCAATCGAAACGGGCTTATACTGGCTAACATCAATGGGAAATGTCATTTCTACATCCTTATAGTATATTCGTGTCCTGTACAAAGAAAAACTGATATGATGGTTAGGCAAACCAGACGATATTGCAGTCCCCTGTTAAAACTGAAGCGAAGTATACCATGCTTATGAATCTTGTTTCATCCTTACAGTTGAAAGTGGTCTCCGTGTGGGGTGATATTTGCGCTTGCCCTCCTGAATTCGGTATAAGTTACAGGGGTTTTGTATTTGACGGTTCAAACGCAATGCAAGTAAAGGAGCATAAAATGATTCGAGCAATGAGTGATCGTAAAGTGGCTTTGATGGTATCCATGTTGATGATACCATATGTGTCTACCGTGAGTTGTTGGGCGCAAGATTATGAAACAAGTGCGGCATCTTCAGAGGTGTCGGCGAAAAGGAGTGCTGCAGACATGAGTATTACAAAAGATTCTTTTGGAATTACCCCCAATGGAGAAGCAGTAACACTGTATACCCTCTCCCCTGCCCCCGATTTTGAAGTCGCCATTATAAATTTTGGAGGCATCATTGTTTCTATAAAAACGCCTGACCGTGATGGAAATATGGCGGATATTGTCCTCGGATTCGATGATTTGGATTCCTACATTGGGAAGCACCCCTATTTTGGGGCCATTGTGGGAAGGTACGGGAACCGCATTGCCCAGGGGAAATTCACCATTGATGGCAAAGAAGTTAACCTGCCGCTGAATGATGGCCCCAATCATCTGCATGGTGGCGTACATGGTTTTGACAAGGCCGTTTGGCAGGCGGAACCGGTGCGACGTGCTGATGCGGTGGGACTAAAATTAACGCACACCAGTCCGGACGGGGATCAAGGTTACCCGGGAACCCTCTCCTGCGAAGTCGTTTATTGGGTGACAAAGAGCAAAACCATCGAAATGCTGTACAAAGCCGAAACGGATGCGCCCACTCATGTCAATTTGACAAACCACAGTTATTTCAATCTCGCGGGTCACAATTCGCGTGAAATTCTCGATCATGAAATGACTTTGTTCGCGGATCATTTTGTGCCGGTGAATGACACGCTGATTCCCACAGGTATACTTGAACCGGTGGAGGGCACGCCCATGGATTTCAGAGAAGGAACGATGATCGGTGCCCGAATTGAACAAGATAATGAGCAACTCCTCTTTGGTATCGGGTATGACCATACATTCGTGATTGATTCGAAAGACAAAGGGGAAATGAAACAGGCCGCAAAAGTGCACGAACCGACTACCGGACGTGTCATGGAAGTGTGGACTACAGAACCCGGCGTTCAATTCTACTCTGGAAACTTTCTCGATGGTACCAATATAGGGAAGGGAAATACTGTTTACAATCATCGTTGTGGTTTCTGTCTGGAAACACAGCATTTCCCCGACAGCCCCAATCAACCGAATTTCCCAAGTACTGCATTGCGCCCTGGTGAGACCTATCACACCAGAACCGAGTACAGATTTACCGCAGAATAGTCGAACCCAAAAAAACTGGACGTTGCATCCCTGTCGGGCTGTGTGTCAGAACGGATATTCCTCCTATGAAAAAAATGAGTGCCCCGCCTCTTCGAAAAGATGTAGACAAGCAAGATACATGGAACCTGAATTTGATGTTCAGGAGTGTGAAGACTTGGGAAGAGGCCTTCCAAAAACTGCAGCATGATCTTGCCAATTTTGATAAATATCGAGGTAAACTCGGAAAGTCCGCCCGGAAAATTCGGCAGTGCTATGACGTCAGCCATAACTTCAGTCAAATGTTGGAAAAGGTCTCCGCTTTTGCCCAACTCAAGTACTGTGAAGACATAACAAATCCTATCAGTCAGGGCATGGTGGCAAGGGTAACCCATCTGGCGATGCATGCCGGTGAGCGTTCGAGCTTTATCGCACCGGAAATTCAGGCAATCCCCAAAAAAATAATGGCGGGTTTCCTCAAAGACCCCATTCTTGAACCTTATAGGTTTGTGTTGGAACAGTTACTGCGCTATCGCCCCCATATTTTGACTGCAAGCGAGGAACGTCTTCTGGCAATGCAGGGGGAGGTTGCTGGAACAGCGTCCCGAGTCTTTGATCAACTCACCGATGCGGACATGAAATTCGGCACAATCAAGGATGAAACGGGGGAAGAGGTCGAGATAACGCAAAGCTCCTTCGGGCGGCTGCTGCAATCTCCCAAACGTGCTGTACGCAAGGAGGCATTTCACCGCTATTACGCCTCCATGCAGGCCCATGAAAATTCACTGGCCGCGACTTTCAATGGTTCCGTGCTCCAGGATGTCTATTATGCTCGGGCGCGGAATTATCCTTCGGCATTGGAGGCTGCCTTATTTGACGACAAAGTGCCTGCCGCCGTTTACGATTCTCTTATTGACGCCATCCACAGCGCATTTCCCACAATGTACAAATATCTGGGATTGCGAAAACGCGCACTTCGCGTCAAGTCGCTGCATATTTACGATAACTATGTGCCCATCATTCGTTCAAAGCCTGTAGATATCCCTTACGATGACGCTGTCAAAACAATTGTTGAAGCCGTGCAACCCTTGGGCGATGAATATGTCAGGGTCATGCAGAAGGGATTGACGTCTGGCAGATGGGTGGACCGCTATGAAAATCGCAACAAGGAAAGTGGCGCCTTTTCTTATGGGTGCTATGGCTGTCAGCCCTATATACTCATGAATTATCAGCCACAGGTGCTGAATAGTGTTTTCACATTGGCCCATGAGGCGGGGCATTCCATGCACTCCTGGTACAGCATGCACAATCAGCCCTACCAGTATGCCCATTATCCCATTATACTCGCCGAAGTCGCGTCTACTGTAAACGAGCAGTTATTGAGTCACTATCTCCTGGAACGCGCCAAGACAAAAACGGAGCGGGTGTTGCTGATCAGCAAGAAGATTGATGAAATACGTTTCACCATTATCCGGCAGACCATGTTTGCAGAGTTTGAGAAAATTATTCATGAGACTGCAGAGGCAGGAAGTCCGCTAACACTGGAAGTTTTCCGAAAAATCTATCGTAATCTGCTCGATGCCTATTTTGGTCCCGACTTCAGCATTGATGCTGCACTGGAACTCGAAGGGTTGCGTATCCCCCACTTTTATCGTGCATTTTATGTT
>CAZBNU010000237.1:0-6317 GCA_964493075.1 uncultured Nitrospirales bacterium
TGTTCTCACTATATTCTCAGTGAAGAGGCAAGTATGGTAGAATTATCTTTGGAGTGTATTGCGGCGATGAAACGATGCTTGTAAACAAAGGGAGAAGTGCTATGGATAACGAGGAAAAGGCGGTACCGGTTCCTGCGGCGGGTCGGAAGGGGGAAAAAGTGGGATGGATTGGCGGATGGATAGGCAGTTTTGCCTGGGTGCTGGTTTTTGTGGTCTTAAAGTTTGTGCGGGGTGGCGTGGTAGGCGGTATTTTGGGACTGCTGCTTTTCGTGCTTGCTATGACGTTCATTCTTCTCTTTGCCCCCTGGCGCCATCCTCAAACGCGGTATTACCTTTTAATACTGCCCATTTACGCTGTGTTTCTAGTGAGCGTGGGTTGGGTGATCTGGAGTATGGGCGGGTTCGAACAGTCGGGTCTGCAATGCTGGAACCTGTTGTTGGTTTTTCCCTTGCTGTCTCCGTTCATCACTATTGGCTGGAAGCGCTGGTGTGATGGAGAGCCACCGAACGTGTGATTGTCTGTCTTCTTAAACTGTCACCGCTACGGGTGCAAATGGAGATGAGCAACATCTGGATCAGCGAGAGCAATCAACTGGAGGTCTATTGTCATGGGAAGAACAGTTTTCGCCATAATTGCAATTATGCTGATTACGGGATGCAACGATGAATATCCCAATGTAGATCGTGAAAGCAAAATACCTGCAGACACTATCAAGCGCGGTCCGGAAACGGATTTGTCGCCGCCCATACTGCATTCGGACGAATACGAAGTGCCTGTTCCACTGGACTACCCCATAAATACTGCAGGCGCTGAAGATTCGCCCTTTGTCTTGCCGGACGGCAATACGCTGTATTTCTTTTTTACGCCGGATATGCGCGTGCTGCCTGAACAGCAGTTGCTGGATGAAGTCACCGGAGTATGGGTGTCGCACAGGGAAAATGGGACATGGGGTCAACCCACACGGGTTTGGCTGCAGAAACCAAGGAAACTTGCCCTTGACGGCGCGGTATGTGTTCAGGGCACCGAAATGTGGTTTGCTTCCGCCCGTGAAGGCTACGATGGGGTGAACATGTTTACCGCCGGATGGGAAGAGGGATATTGGCGCCAGTGGGAATATGCGGGTGACCGACTCATGAAAGAAATTCAGATAGGCGAGGTACATCTTCATGGCGACGACTTGTACTTTCATTCCGACCGACCCGGGGGCAAGGGCGGGTATGATATATGGGTGACCCAATGGACAGGCAGTATATGGTCGGATCCCATTAATATTGAGGCCGTGAACAGCGTTGATATGGACGGGTTTCCCTTTATCTCTTCAGATGGCAGCGAAATGTGGTTTACACGCACCTACCGTGGCACACCGGCCTTGTTTCGCTCCTTGTGGTTGGGCGACAACTGGGGCGATCCGGAATTGATGGTGTCGCAATTTGCGGGGGAACCCACCCTAGACGATGAGGGTACCCTTTACTTTGTGCATCACTATTACGAAAACAGCGTGGGCATTGAAGCCGACATTTACGTGTCTCGCAGGAAGTAGACTGACCAATGGCAGGGATTACAGCTCGTCTTCCTGGCTTATGGCCAATTCGGCAAGGATGCCCCACGCGAGCGACACGGGGAAGGCTTCCCGCTCGGTGCCGCCGGCATCATCGGGAGCGGTTGGGTTGGGGGTCCACTTGCTGAAGGATACGTGACCGTCCATATACAACACATTGGAGCCGCCGGGGATATGGTTGAACATATCAGGCCGCGTGCCAATCTTGTCCCACATGATGGGCAATTCCGACTGGGCCACAGAAGCGGCACCGGGGTTGTTGATGTCGGTGATCATGAAGCGTTCGACGCCTTCGCGAAGCCGGTGCAGGGTTAATTCCGTTCCCGGTTGTACGGTGGCGTTCCCCAGGTGGGTAAAGGAGAAATCCTCATCGTTGCGTTTTTCCACCGTGGCATAGTTACCTTCCATCCACGGTTGAACAACCAGATTGAAATAGGTGCCAAGGAAGAATCCTTCACCCCATACTACGGGTATGAGCCAGGAATTGTCGGGCACCGCCCAGCCGAGATACACGTAGCTGCGGTCCGCGGGACGCACCCCGCTTGCGGGATCATAGAGACCTGATCGTGGGTCTCCGTCAAGGCGCTCAAGCACTACCGCACCATTTGCGTCCACCCAATCGCCGCCCGGTTCCAGCAGGGTAGTGTGGTCTTCAGCGGAAGAGGGACAGAACAACAGATTGAGATCGGTGAGGTATTCGGGGTAAACCGATTTCATGGAGAAGAGCACATTAATGATGCGCAGGGATTTTGGTGGAAACTTTTCGCCCGGTGATTCATTGCCGTACATCTTCATCATGAGGCCGAATTGCTTGAGATTGTTCTGACAGGAGGAACGGCGTGCTGCTTCTCGCGCCCGCGCCAATGCGGGTAGTAGTATCGCCGCCAGAATGCTGATAATTGCAATGACCACCAGCAATTCAATCAGTGTAAACCCGTGTTGATTACGGGGTACCAGTTTGTTCATGGCCTTGTATGCTCCATTATGTATTTTGTTGCATAAGGTTGTTTCAACAGATTCGTTATTAGAGTAGACCCGCTGTATACAGAATATGTTTCAAACTGCCCGCAATCCCGAAATAACATGGGGGTAAGCAATGGACTGGAGTCCATAAAATAATACAGAGACGTTGTTGTTATTCATGGATTCCGGTCTTTTATTTCCTGATTTCCATCAGAAAATAAAAACCGGAATGACGGCGGTGGTGCTTACTCTTATAAAATTATTCTGGGTTGTGGGCATAGCCACTTTAGTTTGTTCTGGTGGGTTCCGCTCCGCTTCATCCAGCCTACAGTAGCGTATTTCGATAGAGGTGACGGTAGTCGTGGTCTATAGGTCAAACTTACAAAAATTTGTCAGCCACGCAACGGTAAGGGCCTAACTTGCAGCTGTGCAGAACAATTATGTGGCGTCGCCATCATTGCCGGGCGCATCGCCCTCTGATGGCACATCATTAAAGGCAACCGGGGGCGGGACGGTTCCCGGAGGCCCGGTGAACGTGCGCACAATTTCGTTTGCTTCTCTACGGCCAAGACGCATGGCCTGCTCCGGGTTGTCCGTATCCCCATGTTCTGTATTCTGGTCCTGGCGCAGGTAGACGGTCTGCGTTGGGAATGCAAATTCCACACTGAGTTTACGGGCCAGCCTTATGATGTCCACAAACAGGCGATGGCGTTCCCGCAGTTCCGTACTCCAGTCCGGTGTTTCCACAAAGCAGTACAGCAGAATATCCAGTGATGCTGCCTCGAACTGGTTGAGGTACACGTGAAAATAATCCTTGCGCGTATAGGGATGGTTTCGTATTAACTGGCGGATGCCTTCACAGAAAGCATCAATCTTTTCCGGTGGCGTATCATAAGTAATGGAAATGGTGGTTTTGATGCGTCGGTATTTGCGTGCGCCCCAGTTGTCCACGCTTGTGCTAATCAGTTCCGAATTGGGCACGGTTATGAGGGAGTTGTAAAAGGTGCGTACCCGGGTACTGCGCACACCCACGGCCTCCACAGTGCCATCCACATTCCCGATAGTAATCCAGTCGCCAATCTGAAAGGGCCGGTCCAGGAGAATGGTAAAAGAACCAAAGACATTCGCCACTACATCTTTTGCTGCCAGCGCAAAGGCCAGACCGCCAAGCCCCAGTCCAGCGACAATCTTCATGGGGTCCTGTCCGATTTTATCGGCAAGCATGACCACAGCAATGACAATGACGAAGACCTTGAGACTGCGCGTGACAATGGGGGCGAGCAAATCATCGAACTTGTTGTCCGTGCGACTGGCGCGTTCCTGCAGGTAATTCCCGAAAATATCTATGAGCCGGTATAAGGCCCATACTGCGCCGAATGCGGTGACCACCTGGGCCGCAATCTGCAGGTACAGTCGTATTTCCGGGGGCACGCCCAACAGGGTCAGGCCAAGCAACCAGAACCAGGCCATAAGGGCGATGCGTATGGGGCGCACAAAATCTTCGCCTAACTTCTCATTCATATGCAGATGTTTCTTCTGGAAGCGCCCGCGAATTAACCGCACCAATACGATGCTAATGAAACGGCTGACAGCCATACCGAAGAGCACGACCACAAACAGCCCCACCCACTGCCAGTTCTGCAGGTAGAAATGACTCTTGCCCATGAAGGGCATGGTGTCGTTTACCCAGTCGCGTACCTGAATGTACAAGGGCATCTGGCTGGCAATATCCTGAACACCATGGACCACCGGCTTATCCTTGTATTTAAGATACAGGCTTTCCACAGTGTCCAAGGTGGCTTTGGTAAACTTCCAGGCTTTCTGTCCCGTTTCATCGTCTGTCACCACATCCAGCACAATGCGGCCTTCCGGCTCTGATAGGAAGATATAAGCGGCCCGTTCGGATTGCGGCGGTAGTTCGGACACCTCCACGTACTTGTAGCGATCAATTACCGCCTTAAGTTGATAGGCAAGTTCCAACCCCACTTCTTTGCGTACGCTTGCACTGATATGGCGCAGATCGAGGGCGTCCAGCCCATCTTGTGGCGTAAACCCGTCCGTCCCATTCATACCCCGCAAAAAGGTCAGCATGGATGCGCGTGGTGATTTGAGATACTCATGGAACTTTTCTGCCGCTTCTTGCGCTGCTACCTCTTCCTCCACCACCGTTTCTTCCAAAACGGCCAGTTTCTCTTCAGACAGGGTTTCGGAATTAAAGCGCCAGTTGCCATCTTCATACCGGTGCAGTTTGAAAGCCACCTTCCCCTCACCCGAACCGAGATCAACGGTACAACTGTTCCCCTGCACCTCGTCCGGAATATCTTCAATACGGAACTGAATGCGATCAAAAACGGCGTAGAGTTTTTCTGCCGCTTCCCGCCCCTCATTTAATCGCTCATTTTCTGTCAGTGCCTCGCCGAGATACAAGCAGGCAATGGCATCGGGCAGGCGCTCATCATTGCCAGCCGCCACACTGCCCATGGCTTCATAGAAACTGCGTACTGTATCCCGGGGCGACCTGAGATTCACCGAAGGCGGCGCTTGGGGTTGTACTGCTTCGCCTTCATCCGCAGTTTGCGCCATGCTGCCAGAAACGGCAAGAAACGCTATTAAAAGGGCGACAAAAACCGATAGTCCAAGCCGCTGTTGTTTCAAATATTTTCCCATGATTCTGCTTCCTTATTCAGGATTGCGTTTGCACCAGTACAGCAGGCAGCCTCACCATTCCCGCAACGGTGCATTTAACTTCATACTTTTTTACAGTATACAGGGCGAACGATGATTTTCCAAATCTAACGCACATTTATCAACTGAATATTTCAAGGGGCATGTATTTTGCAAGCAAGAAAAAGTGTTTGTCATTTGATAATAGACGCAGGTTTCCCTGCACGGCATTTTGGACAATCAGCAGGTCAGGAATGCCAACCCCGTTTATGCCTTTACGCAGACATAAGGTCTGAAAACGAATGATCTCTTCCCAGTCAACGAGGAGAGGTTGGCGCTTGATTTCACGAAGGATCGCTATCAGTGTTTTCTCTTTCTTCAAATAAAGAGGGGGAAGCAATTCAGCCAGAATCAGGTCGTTTGTAACAACAAGGTTTTCTTCTATTAGAAACTCAAGGAGGTCGGCGTTTCCCTGGTCCCGAAAATAATCTATCCAAACCGATGAATCAACAAGAACACTCATGACCGCTTCCGCAGCGTTTTCAGATCCACTTCCAGATGAACCCGTCCCCGGAACTGTTTCAGCCCCTGGATTCTACTCTTGCGGACATACTCTTCAAGTGCATCCACAATAGTACCCGTCTTTGTTTTTTGATGGGAAACCTTCATCGCTTCCGCCACCAGTGTTTCGGGAAGGTCCAGTGTTGTTCTCATGTCGCTCTCCAGTTGCCCTAAAGGCACTCCTTGCAATGACCAGGTATTCGCCTTTACTTTATGCATATAAATCAAATTTTATGCATAAATTATACATATATTTTAAAAATATTGCAACATGTCGTTTTTGTAGACACAAGACTATTCTGCCCCCATCACGCTCCCGTAATAACTGCGATACGCCTCGTACCATTCCTTTGCTTCAGGATTGAGGTGTGGGCGGCCAAACTGGCAGTAGCCCCAGGATACGATGTTCTCTGCGTATTCCGCCGCCAGGCGCAGTTTCTGTTCGAGACGGTCCAGGGGCACATTGCGCCAGGGGATATTCTTTACCGTGGCATGATGTACGCGCCCGTACAGTTCCACATACTTTTCGATGCTGTCCACCACCATCTCCGCAGATTCCACGTTGCCCCA
>CAZBNU010000238.1:0-6244 GCA_964493075.1 uncultured Nitrospirales bacterium
GTATATCCTGGGCCACATCGCCAGGCTCGCCTTCGCCTTCAACGACTTCGCCTTCGCCTTCAACGACTTCGCCTTCGCCTTCAACGACTTCGCCTTCACCTTCAACAGGTTCACCTTCGCCTTCAACGACTTCGCCTTCACCTTCAACAGGTTCACCTTCACCTTCAACGACTTCGCCTTCGCCTTCAACAAGTTCACCTTCACCCTCGACGGGTTCGCCTTCACCCTCGACGGGTTCGCCTTCACCTTCAACGGGTTCGCCTTCACCTTCGACAGGTTCGCCTTCACCCTCGACAGGTTCGCCTTCGCCTTCGCCTTCCACGGGACAATTATCAAGCACTGTAACGGTACGCATTACGGTGACTGCCACGTTACCTGCAGAATCCGTTGCGTTATATACCAGGTAATATTCGCCGGGCGCATCCGTCAATACTTCTCCAGTAACCACAACAGCAAGTTCACCATCACAATCATCGGCTGCGATTGCGCCCAAATCTTCAAAAGCTTCGTTGCAGTTCACTTCCACCGCATCTTCCCCGTTGAGGGTGATTACTGGTACGCCCGTATCCACCACACGCACCAACCGCGCAAAGTCAACGACGAGTTCTCCCTCATCATTAAGGAAGTTGCCATTGCCGTCAATATCAAAAATCGGCGGTATACCGTCACCATCAAGTGCCGGATACATATTGCCGCTACTGTCCACAGCAACATACACCAGCAGATAATCGCCGGGCATATACACAAAAGCATCATAAGCCAGCGATACCGGAACTGCCTCGTTCCAGAGGGGTTCCATATCGCCATCCAGCGCCCAGGCATAGGCCATAACGCCAGATTCCTCTTCATCCAGCATGGTTTGCACCACACCAAGATTCACATCGCAGGCATCAGCAGCCATGAACTCGGCAGGTTCTGTCATCGTCGTGCCGCATTCCAGCAACAGGAAACCATCGGTGTCCAGCTGTTCCTCGTCGAATGCACCCAGTGCCAACACCGGCGCGGACGTATCCACAACCTCGACATACACCGTTGCAACGGTGTCGTTATCGTAGTTATCCGTCACCGTATAAACCACAGTATAGTTCCCCGGCGTGTTCACATCCACCGCATCCAGCGGCGTACCGAATTCGTCATACGCCTGTATCGCAACAGAAACTTCCGGCGGGCGCGCAGTGCAAACGCTTTCCACCGTGATATCCGGTGTGACAAATTCATCACCACATTCCAGCGTAACGTGAATCTCGTCTGCCAAATCAGGCAACAGCGGGTTGCCAAATCCATCAAACAAATCAAGAGCGTAGTCTTCTACAAACACAACCTTGCGCTGGGCATTGGTATTGTTGTTCAAAGAATCACGGGTACTGTAAGTCAACAACCAGTTCCGCGAGATATTCGCCGTATTGTCCGCTGCAAAAGTCTTCAAGGCATCTGCAATCAGCCCATCACCCCAGACAACCGTCCGGTTGGTCAACAACGCCTCGTCATCACACGCGTCCAGGACATAAAATCCCGTCATAGGCGTAATGGCCCACCAGTCCGCAAAATACGCTTCTATTTCAGCCGCAGATGCAGTCGCAAAATCACACAGACGTATCTGGGTAACCGCCTCTTCTTCTTCGTCCGCAACCAGCGGTTGCCCTGCCTCATCCAGCAGAACAATTTCGGGCATCGCGTCTTTTACAACAATCGTACGTTTCCAAATCTGCCCCCAGCGGTCCGCCAGCCAAAGGTCAATACCCGGACGGGTATAAAGACGGCGGTATTCACCCGGCGTATTCACATCAATCGCGCCGGAACGTTCAATCAGATGCGAAACATCGCCAAGACAGGAAGTGTAATACCTGTCCTGCTGCTCAAGCAGGTGCAAGGTCTCGAAAATACTTTCATCACCGCAGTCAATCTCAATGTACTCTTCACCAGATGTTACCCAGTTCCAAGTGTAGGTCGGCAAAACATGGCGCGATAAAAATCCCTGCCTACCTGACGAATCCCTGTTAAAGTAGTAGATACGGTAACCGAACAGTTCAAACTCAGGATAGTACCACCTCGCACTCAGAAGTTCTACTTGTGCCGCCGTCAGCTCATTGTAATAACCGGCCCACTCAAAGACTTCCGTTTCACCATTCTCGTTGGTTTCGTCATAGGGCAGGTCTGTTTCTTCCTCCCCTTCTCCTTCGCCTTCGCCCTCACTCTCCCCTTCTTCCTCGCCCTCGCCCTGTGGTGTGTCTATTTGAACCCGCACAATAACTACAAGCGTATTATCAGGATTCAACATGCCATCGCACAGGTCAAAAACACCAATCCCAGGGTCGACATAAGGAACATCGCAAGACCAAAGCATCGCCGTATCATCATTCCACGCCGGTGAATTGTAGGCGCTAAAACTGTCCGGCAGATCATTCAACCAGGCGGGCTGCTCGTCACTTTCCTTTAATTCCCATAGCCATTCCGGGTCTTTAAGTTCGGGGTCTACCGAGTCTTCATAACTAAACTCAATCTCTGTAGAACCGGACCGATTGTCCTCAAGCGCCACCAGCGAAATGGCCGGTCGGGCTCTGTCAACAACCGTGACATACCGCGTCAACTGCGCCTCAATGCCACGGGAATTGGTCACCGTATAGACAACTTCGTAATTGCCGCCCAAATTGGTTTCTTCGATGGCATAAGCACCAACCGTAACAATAGACGCCGTCAAATCACCGTCCACACTATCAAATGCTATTGCGCCGCCGTCATCATAAGGAACGCCACACTCCCAATATGTCTCATACTTCGGGATAAAAAGGCCGCTCATCGGATCTAACTCGTACCCCAAATCATCGTACAAACGAGGCACAATTACCGGCATCGTTGCGTTGATCAAATTTAGATAGTAAGTGCAGACTGTCGAATTACTTTCACTATCTGTAATCGTTATGTCGATAGGGTACTGAGACGGCACCACGGATGCGACCACAAGTTCACCGGCAGGCGGCGACTGGGTAATGGTCAAATCGCCAAAAGCATCACAAGCGTCTGCAACCACTACAGTTCCCGTAAGATCGGGAACATTAAAACTTCCTATCTCATCCACCTCCACTGCAGATGATGTGGCACACCTACTGACCACCGGAGGCAGGGAATCCACCACCTGCACATCAAGGGTCTCATCACTTGAATTACCAGCAGCATCTGTTGCAGAAAATGTGACTGTATAAGTGCCTTTTGTCGGCGCGCCTTCATCGAGACCATCCAGATCAGACACAGACACAGATACCGGCCCGTCACAGGCATCCACCCCTGATGCCTCAGGCAGGCTAACCGGCATTCCGCAATCCACAACCAGCGGATCCGGTCCCGGTATCGTAATTTCCGGCGGCGTTTCATCCGGATCACACTCTTGCGCAACTGCCGCGAACGCAACAGTCAGCAAGCATACCAACATGACACAGCCATTAAACATACTCAGATTACGTACCATGAGCCCGTCCTTTTACGTGTTGAGCAACGGTTGTAAAAACCACACTTTTCCACACAATAATCTTCGCTGGATACTGACAGGAATAGTTTGCACCTTTATACGTCAAACACTGACAAACAGGACAAACCCTCCATCAGTAAACAATACTAACGACAATACTACATCATCTTGTAACCATTATATATGCTTTTCGCGGGTTTGTCAACAAAAATCCGGATTTCGCGGAGCGCACAACCATCCCCGAATTGCCCATTTACAACAAAATGCACAATTTTCGCCTCCCTGTCCACAATAAGCATCAGATACGTCTGCGTTTCCTAGGGCTGATATAAAACACCAAGTGGCAATCCTACTCCAAAATAGTCTATCATCCGCATCCGAAACAAACACCGTCGCCATTCGGCGGCATTTTTAAATTTACCTGAATCTCACCAAGGAGAAATGAGAATGACCAAAGCAAAAGGAAAACTCAAGGTTGGAATAATTGGTTCCGGCGCCATCGCCCGTGATCAGCACCTGCCCTACTGGCGGCAACTGGAGGCCGAAGGCAGGGTTGAAGTACTCGGCGTATGCGACCTGGTTAAGGAACGACGCGAAGTGGAGGCGGCAAAATGCGTTCAGGCAAAAACCTTCGCCAACTATGACAAAATGCTTGCGGCAATTGACTTCGACATCATTGACGTGTGTACCCAGAACCGTGTCCACGCACCGGCAACCATTGCCGGATTGAAGGCAGGCGCCAATGTACTGGTCGAAAAACCGATGGCAATGAATACCAAAGAATGCGAGGCCATGATTGCCGCAGCGAAGGCAAACAAACGCAAACTGATGGTGGCGCAGCACATGCGCTTTGAACCACGCGCCGAGAAGTTGAAAGAGGTGGTCATGAGCGGCGCATTAGGACAAATATACACAGCTGAAACAAAATGGCTGCGTCGTCGCGGCATCCCCGGTTGGGGCAAATTCCACCTCAAGAAAGAATCGCTGGGCGGTCCGCTCATTGACATTGGCGTTCACATGATGGACTTATGCGTCTGGCTGATGGGCTGCCCAAAACCTGTTGCCGCATCCGGCAAGGTATACCGAATGTTCGGCGACCGTCCCGACCTGTTCAACGCCGACTGGGGCGTGCCCTATCCCGCCAAAGAGTTCACCGTCGAAGATTACGCCACCGCATTTGTACGCTTCGAAAACAACATCACCATGCAGATGTCCGTGTCCTGGGCTGCCAATACAAATGACGAAATCGAGAACATGTTCATCCTCGGCGACAAGGGCGGCATCGGCACCAACCCCCTTGGCTTCTTCAGCGCCGACCACTCTTCGCTCAACCACACCTCCTGGGACTGGCTTTCCGACGAGGACGGACACCGCCGCGAAGTACGCCATTTCTGCGAATGCGTGGAGAAAGACCTGCCTGTCATGGTCAAGCCCGAAGAATCACTCCGCATCCAAAAAATCATAGACGCCATCTACCTCTCTTCGCTGAAGAACAGGGAAATTGTAATCAAGTAACCATTTGCTGATTTCGGGGTGCGCAATCTGTGGTTGCGCACCCTGAAATATCTATAAACAGAGTACCTGCGGCCTGCAATCCACTGTCATTCCCCGGTGTTTCCGGCATCAAGATCAGGCGCATACAGACGACGCACCTCGATCCCCTCTTTGCCCAATCCAATGACATGCACACCATAGTTGTCAGCCTCGCCCAGGGAAGTTGTCATATACACCGGAATAGATCGGTTCAGGTAGTCGCTCATCCAAAAGTGGCCGTGCCCCATGAAGATTGCCTTGATCTTCGGCTGGTTCCGTTTCATCATCACAAAGAATTCCGGCTCGCTTGAAGGGGTCACAATTTCGGGAACCCAAAACAGCATCCGAAAGCAGTCGCTCAACACTGGGTGGTGCATTATGATTATGGCGTTGGAAGCACTGTTTAAGGTGTTTTCAAACCAGTCCATTTGCTCGTCATCAAAAAAACGCCCGTAATTATGACCGCGATAGGTGTTAAGCAAAATAAATGTGTATCCATTAACGTCGAAAGACTGATAAGGAGGCGTACCCGCAATAGCAAGCCACATCGCCTCCATTTCCTGTTGACGTCCCGGGGGAAGCGGATCACCCGAGCTCACGCTGGTGTCTTTCCTGTAATCGTGATTTCCGAGGGCAATGGCAAACGTATCACCGCTAAATTCCAACCCTATCGCCATCAGTTCAGCAATAAAGTTCCGGTCAGGATCCGTGGCGCGGGCAACAGCATCCCCAGAAATGATGAATGCCGCCGCCGACAAGTTGTTTGCTCTTTTTATGGCAGCGCCAAGACGCATTTTCTTGTCTGACGTTGCGCTTAAATGTGTATCGGAGGCAACAACAACCAGTGCATCCCCCTTTGGCATCCCCGTGTCTACTGAAAGGCGATTGCACCCCGAGCAGCCCCAAAACAACAATAACACAGGCAATGCAAGAACAGCGGCAAGATATTTGGTATTCAACAACCGAAACATTTATTCTGTATTCCTGCATAAAAAAAACGCAGCAGACCTGTCGCCGCTGCGTTATGCTATTCTCAAGATTAAACTACCAAAAACTACCGGGCAAGTTTCAACAGATTGCCGCCACCGCTCCAGACACGATCGCGCGCTGCCGCACGTCGGGGACGGCCTGAAGCCGGTGCAGCGCCGCATCATCTACGCGATGAGCGAACTCGGACTCGCCGCGACCGCCAAGCCCAAGAAGTCGGCGCGCACGGTCGGCGACGTGATCGGCAAGGTTCACCCGCAC
>CAZBNU010000239.1:0-6187 GCA_964493075.1 uncultured Nitrospirales bacterium
ACCGCCATACCATTATTTACGGATTATTATCATTTCAAAAATCGTTAATTATGCTATTGACAATTGCTGCCATAAGGTGTATGCTATTGGGCGACGCACAGGAATGTTAACTGGTAAGATTGTGGGCTTACAGTTGATGTGCGCCACTGTAGGTCCAGTAACTTGAGAGAGGAGGCGGGGGTTATGACAGAAGAACAAGGAAACCTTCGCGGTACGGTCAAGTGGTTTAATGCGCAGAAGGGGTATGGCTTCATCGCCCATGAGGGCGGACCGGATGTGTTTGTACACCACTCTGCCATCGTGATGGAAGGCTATCGCACGTTGCGTGAAGGTCAGGAAGTGCTGTACGAATTACGTGACAGCGATAAAGGTCCTATTGCGGTAAATGTAACACACGCAACTGAAGCAGACTAACCGCCTGTATCGGTCATTGGGGGGTAAGAAACAGCGACATGTAACATGCGATCGCGACGCTATAGGCATTTCTTCAACTTTTTTTCGCGTTGAAGTTTTCAGATTATCGGTGTTTGCGTTATACTTTATGCCTATGTATTCAACGTCGCATCATAACAGGGCTTGCGCCTTCAAAAAAAAACGCTCTCCTCTTCTAAACACAGTTCCATTGCTGCTATTGCTGTTCCTGACGGTAACTACGGCAACCGCATCGCCACACGAGCCAACTGTGTTTTTATTGGATGCGCCAGTCAATGCAACATGGGCAGCGAATCACGGGGAGATGTGGCGTCAGAAAGGATTCAGCGGTTTCTTTTTTGAAGGACTGGTAGATGACCTCACACCATACCCAAGCGAAAAACACCAACCAGAAAATCCCGCAGTGCCAAATGCAGACGCGGAAGGACACGTATTACCTGGAGACTGGGAATCGCTTATTACAGAGATATCCAGTGCTGCAAACCGCCTTCAAGCCGCAGGACTGGATCGTAATTTCCTGCGGCTGTCGCTATTGCCAGAAGCGCCCTATTTCACAGATAACGCATTGCATGATATTGCCATGCGACGTTTACAGTTGGCAGGAGAATGCTGTCGCCGCACCGGGCTGCGCGGTATCGCCCTCGACACACAATCACAAAGCGGCATCTTTGACTATCGTTGGGCTGGCCATCCAGAAGATGCTACTCCTGAAATACTTTCTGAAGGCGCCCGTCGTTTTGGCCGCAGCCTGCTGCGGGCCTTCATACGTGCATTTCCCGATGGCGAAATCCTGCTACTTGCACAAAGCGTAGAAACGGCCGGCCCGCTGTGGCACGCCTTTTTTGAAGGAGCATTGGAATCTGTCGGTGCTGCAGACACCATTCCCATACGACTGGTGCTCTACAACGGCGGTGCGCCGGAGCCGCTAAAATTCTACCAGGATCGTTTACAGCAACTGAACCACATGTATCATCGCACCTTGTCTGAAGCAGCATCCGCACGCTGGAAACGTCAGGGGGGCATTTCCTTTACACTGGAACCAGTCCGCTATGAAGGCGATATGCCCGTCCCCCGTTATCCTCTAAGCCCTTATCGCCATGCCCTGTACGCAGCAGCGCTTTATGGCAGCGACTACACCATAATTCACGCACCACAGGGAGGCTGGTGGCATATTCCTCCAGACCTGGCGGCACAGTTCTCCCATCTGCGTCAGGCAGGCCGCGCACGCGTATCCTTTGCACCACCAGTGCCCGTCACAGTGGACGAATATGCACCCCGAATTGCTCTTGACGAAGCGTTGCATCTGGGCACCGCATCCGTAGCGGAAAAGACGATGGAGGTGTTGCAACACCATGAAAAAACCACGCTTCTTTCATGGGACGGTCTTTCCCAGGAACTACGCCTTCCTGCGCGCACCGGCATGATAACCGTGACCAACCTGATCACAGACACAAAGGATTACTTCACCCCTTCCGACGAGATGATTACCGTACCCGTTCAGCAGGGGCCGATCTTAATTGAAGGCACAGCCACAGCAACTTTCGCTGTGCAGGCAGGCATGAACATGCAATTACTGACTCCCCTATACGCAGGGGTTTCCCGATCTGAACTTGCCATAACCGTACATAATCCCCTGTCTCTGTTGATGGACGGCACCCTTACTCTAAATACTGCCAATCGGTATGCTCTTGGCGCTATGACCCTCGATCTGCGTGTCGCCGCCGGAACATCCTCTACCTTTCAACGCACCCTACAGGGAATCTCCTATCTTGGCCAGCGCCCGTTGTTCTCTATGAACCTGCACTTGGGAACACAGCCGCCTGTGATACGCACCTTCACTTTTCCCGTGGAGCCACCTGAACTGTTCTGCATTCACATGGACGGTCCCATACCGGGCGCCCCCCTTCTGGCGCCAACACCTGCCCGTGCATTGCCCCACATCATTGCAGGAGATATACGCGGCGGAATGGTCTGTTTCGACATTAAAGACAAGCGGAAACGCTGGCACACACGCAGCCGCGGCACCCATGCCCAGCCGCCCGTGCTACTACAAGATACAAGTGGGACATTTTTTGTGGCGCTGCAAAATATGCACGGCAGAATCCGAATATTCAACGCCCTGGGTGAAGAAAAAGTGATCATCCACGCAGACAACAGTTCCTTTACAAAACTGGCGCCCGTCCATAATGACAAGGATACCTCCACTCATCTGGCTGCCGCAGCCACTAACCGTTCAATAACAATCTATGCCCCGTCGGGAGTACTGCAAAATCGCTTTACCACGGACAACGTACTTTATCTTGCCAGCACACCCACGCTGCCGGCACGCTTATATGTCGTCGCCCAAAAGGAAGATGATGCAGAACTACCCACGTCGTCATTGTCCTGTTATGATCTGAACGGTAATCAACTCTGGGAAAAACTGCTGCCCAAAGGAATAACATGCCCGCCTGCAGTACACCCAGCCACAGAAACGACCCCCGCAGTCATTTGTGTCAGCGACACGGAAAACACGCTTTCGCTGTATAACGCAGCAGATGGTTCGATCTGGATAAAGCACGCCATAGACGCACCTTTGCCAGTAAAAAATATAGCAGCATTAAGTAGCCTGTCAAAAGGGGAATTGGTATTCGCAACATCCGACGCAACCACACTCAGGGTGCATACGCTACACGCGAAAGCTTCGGAACAACGCTATGCTGCGCTGCTTCCGAATATTACGGCTCTTACCGCCGCTCCACAAGAAGGAGGAGTACTGGTAGGGTTGGAAAATGGAGACCTCTATGGCTTCCACATAAACGGGCAGATGTTGTGGGAAGACCATCAAGGCATAGGCGCAATAACTGGCATCACCCAGTTTACAGTTCCCGGCCAACAAAACACCTTCATCTGCATTGCAACTTCAGAAGCAGGACTACTGCGCGGACTGGAGATCAGAGGAAACCTCATCCGCCCGGACAATCGCTAAAGAAAACGGGCATCTGAAGTCATTCCCCCTTCTCTTCTATGAGTTCTCTATTTCGTGCCCGCAAAATCGTTACATGATGGATATGAAAATCCGAAACAGATTCAATGGACACCTCACGCCCAAAGCGGTCGGCAATCACATCAAGCAGGTCTTTATTTTCCCCGCGCAAACGCCGCGCCACATCAGGATGGGCCTGCAAAATAATATGCTTCTCTTTGCAATGACAAAACAAACCCTGCAGACGACGCAAAGTATCAAACGTAACCGTGGTAACAGAACGAACCATGCCGCCCCCCTCACAATAAGGACAAGGCTGCGACATTGCCTTGATGAGATTATGCTTGACCCGCTTACGGGTCATCTCAATCATACCCAGATCCGTTACCTCGGACAATGTAATTCGCGCACGGTCATTCCTAAGATTTTCACGCAAACTGTTGATAAGAGTACGGCGGTTCTGCGCATATTCCATGTCAATGAAATCAAGCACAATAATGCCGCCAATATCCCGAAGGCGCACCTGTTGTGCAATCTCCTTTGCCGCTTCAAGATTTGTCTGCAACACCGTATCTTCCAATTGTTTCTTGCCCGTAAATTTACCCGTGTTCACATCAATCGCGGTCAGCGCTTCCGTGTAATCAATACAGATGTGGCCGCCACTCTTGAGAAAAACCTTACGGCGCAATGCCTTCTCAATTTCCTCTTCGATGCCCATCTTATCAAACAAAGGCCGTTTTTCCCGATACAGTTTCACCAGCTTTTTCAGATGCGGCGCAAACTGATCCATGAAGTTCATGATGCGGCCATACTCGGTGTCACTGTCCACCACCAACCGCTGATACTCCGCGTTAAAAAGATCACGCACGGTGCGAAGAACAGGACCAAGATCCTCACGCAACAGCGCTACACCCTTCGCCCGATCATACTTCTCTTTTACCCTGTCCCAGGCACGAAGCAGAAAATCCAAATCCCCTTTCAATTCCTCCCGTGTTCGGTTCTCACAGGCCGTCCGCGAAATAATGCCCATCCCTTTGGGACGCAACTCACGCAACAACTTACGTAAGCGGTCCCGTTCCTTGTCCGATTCTATCTTACGCGAAACACCCAACGTATTCACTGTGGGAAGCAATACCTGATAGCGACCCGGAAAAGTAATGAAATTGGTAAGGCGCGGCCCCTTGGAACCAAGACGGTCCTTGACCACCTGCACCATGACATGCTGATTCTTCTTCATCATGGTTTCAATGGATTGTTGGCGTGCCCTTTTCTTTCGAGACTTGGCCCGGGGAACCCCATTTTCAAGCACGATATCACCCGTACCTTCAGCCCCAGCAATATCTGACACGTACAAAAAACCGTTCTTTTCAAAACCAATATCTATAAACGCCGCCTGTATACCGGGAAGTACCGCATCCACACGTCCCTTATAAATGTTACCGACAATACTACGATCCTCCTCGCGCTCCAATATGAGCTCAGCAAGTCGTTTGTCCTCAAGCAAAGCAATCCGCGTTTCCAACGGATTGACATTAACAGCAAGTGTTTTCATTTAACCTCCAGAAGGCATAAAAAAGGTAGGAGCCCCCACTTCAAAAACGACACACCGCACAACCGCCCGGAAAACTCCGACAGCGGAAATGCGGAACGTCGCCAAAATGAAACCATATTGCTGACAAGATCAGGGCTGTGCCTGTTGTGCCTGGGCAGCCTGCTGTTCCATTTGTGCCTGCTCAAAACGCAACCGTTCAACATTAGCCTCTTCAATCTTCCGGTCTGCTAATGCAACTACGTCCTGCTTATCACGTAAAATCGTGGGAGATTCATCTTCAGGAATAACGGCCACAATGCTCGACACACGACTATAATGGCCAAGTGCTTCATCATACTGCTTCATCTCTCTGGCGCGATCACCCTCATCAATCTTCTGACTCGCAGAATCGAGCACCTCATTGATCACATCAGATATTTCGCGGCGCAAACTACGAATTTTTTCACGGGCTGTATTCGCCTGATCCCGGAATTCATCATCAATAGCCTCAAAGAAACCAATGGACTGACGGTACGTGCTGATCGCATTCGCAAAGTCCCGCGCTTCACGATACCGGTTGGCCTCTTCATGAATACGCTCGCCAGTGGCTATAATATTCAGCGTAACTTCAAGCCGCTCACCACGCTCACGAATTGCCACATGGGTGTCTTGTATCAGCTCCGCTGCAACTGAACTGGTGCGGTCATAGTGCAAAGCACGTTCAAAAGCGTTGAGCGCATTATTTAAGTCCGTCTCTTCCGCTCCCGGGCGTGAGGCGAGTTCCAAGTACGCCTCACCTTCTTCAAGGTAATGTGCGGAAAGCTTCTGCCCGATACGAGCACGGCCTGCCCCTTCCAGTTCATAAGCTTTCTGCCACTCAGCAACCCCACGCATCTTAACGGTATCATCTTCGTTGGCATAAAAAATATCACCAAGTTGATCGTAGGCATCCGCAAGTCGTGGGTTTACTTTTTCAAAATTACTGTAAACCTTCTCCACCTGATGCATATTCCCCTTGTTATTGATGAGAAATTCCATCTCATCAAGGAAATACCAGGTCAGGGTGCGGTTGGAAGGCTTCGAAAGATTGAACTCGGAATTCGATACATCAGCACGCAGCACCGTATTCCACACATCCGCAACAGTCTCAATGCTACGAATAAAGTAGGCACGCCCACCCTGTTTCATCATGCCTTCGTAGTCTAATCCCGTCTTGTAATCATGGGCAATAAGCCGCATATCCTCAGAAAAAAAAGCAC
>CAZBNU010000240.1:0-6009 GCA_964493075.1 uncultured Nitrospirales bacterium
GTTCATGGCATAGCCCTGTTCGAGGTTGCGTTCGCCGGGCATGGTGCGCAGATGCACAAAGCCCACCCGTTGCTCCTCGCCAAAGTACAAGCCAAGCCACAGATTTTGGGGTTGCACCGTGCGCGCTGAATTCAAACTTCCGTACAGGTAAGGCAACACCGCTTCCCGGTAGAGCAATATGCCCACCATGACCAGCCAGAACACCACAATGGCGATGGGCACTATCCGTTTAGACGTCCGCAACACTTCTTGAATTTCTTTCCACTGCCGCAGGGGCATGGGTCGTTGGGTTTTGTTTTATCCACCACGCGGACCGGCTGCCGTTTCGTCGGCTCATTGGATGCGCTGCCGCCGCCAGCCTTGCCGCCCAACGCAAACTGGCTGCCGTCCTGTGCGGCAAAACTGCGGTCTGCTTCCTTGTTGGCGCCGCTGTAATTGTATTCGCGCATCCGCTCCCGCATCTGTTCCTGGGTCATGGTGCGTCGGGCTGTGCCGGGTTGTGCACGTTGGAGGCGGGCAGGGTCTGTGAGGCGGAACAACATCTGCACCACGTTTTCTTCAATGGTTTGAATCAGGTTTTGGAAGAGTTCAAACCCTTCTTCCTTGTACTCCAGTAGCGGGTCCTTCTGGCCGAAAGCGCGCAAGCGTACCGATTCACGCAGGTAGTCCATCTCGTACAGGTGATTGATCCATTTTTCATCTATGGTGCGTAGCAGTTCAGACAGTTCCAGGTCGTGCAGGCGTTTCCGCTCCAGTTTCTCCGACCTGATGACACTGGCCATATCATCACCGCGTTCTTCCACCTCCCGCTTGAGGTCTTCGGCCAGCGCCATTTCCCGTCGCTCATATTCCGCCAGTACCTGCTTCATGATCAGTTCCGGCAATGACAACCGGCTGTCTTCTTCATCCCCTTCCAGGTCAAAGTCGCAGGAGAACATGTTGTGCAGCGCCGCTTCAAGGCCTTCCATATCCCAGTCTTCGGGTAGTTTTTCCTGGGGCGCATACAGATCAATCATGTCCGCAATAATATTCTCGAACATGCGGTGCAGATGCTCGGTGACATCCCGGTCTTCCAGCACTTCGCGGCGCAGCCCGTAG
Organism: uncultured Nitrospirales bacterium; assembly: GCA_964493075.1. Classification (GTDB taxonomy): domain Bacteria; phylum Hydrogenedentota; class Hydrogenedentia; order Hydrogenedentales; family CAITNO01; genus SLFT01. The sequence goes on from CAZBNU010000240.1 coordinate 1,099, forward strand.
ATGTATTTGCGCTGCTTGTCCATGACCTGATCGTAATCCAGCAGGTGTTTACGAATGTCAAAGTTGTGGGCTTCCACCTGGCGCTGGGCCCGTTCAATGGAACGGGACAGCATGCGCATGTTCAGCGGTGTGGCATCCATTTCCTCGCCGGCGGCACCGCTGACGAACCGTTTCGCCAGTCCGCCACCAAACAGGCGCGCCACTTCGTCTTCCAGACTCACATAAAAACGGGTGGTGCCGGGATCGCCCTGGCGTCCGCAACGTCCGCGCAACTGGTTGTCTATGCGCCGCGATTCGTGCCGCTCCGTGCCGATGATATACAGGCCACCCAATTCTCGCACGCCCTCGGCGAGTTTGATGTCCGTACCGCGCCCAGCCATGTTCGTGGCGATGGTAATAGCCCCGCGCTTACCGGCGTTTCCAACAATGGCGGCTTCCCGTTCGTGGTGTTTTGCGTTCAGTACCTGGAATTCCGTAATGCCCACCTGTTTCAGCATGTCGGCCACCAGTTCGGATTTCTCAATGGAGACCGTGCCTACAAGAATGGGACGGCCCGTTTCGTGGATGCGCTGGATTTCCTGCACCACATACCGAAACTTGCCCATTTCCGTGGCGAAGATAAGATCGGTAAGGTCTTCCCGAACCAGCGGCAGGTTGGTGGGTACCTGGGTCACAATCAATTTGTAGGTATTTTCAAACTCTACGGCTTCCGTCACCGCCGTACCGGTCATGCCCGCCAGTTTGTTGTACATGCGGAAGTAGTTCTGGTAGGTGATGGAGGCGATGGTCTGGGACTCGAAGCGTAGCGGCACCCGTTCCTTGGCTTCAATGGCCTGGTGCAGTCCGTCGGAATAGCGGCGGCCTTCCATGGCGCGTCCCGTGAACTCATCCACGATCATGACTTCATCGTTGCTCACCATGTATTCGTCGTCGCGTTTGAAAAAATTGTGTGCCTTCAAAGACTGCTCAATCATGTGTACGAAACCGATGTTTTCATCGGTATATAAATCTTCTATGCCCAACAGTCGCTCGCAGGCTTCCATGCCTTCATCCGTCAGAATGATGCTGCGTTGTTTTTCATCCACCGTGTAGTGGGTTTCCTTGCGCAGGGCGCGCACCACATCGTCCACCTTCAGATACATGTCCGAAGTCTTTTCCGGACGGCCCGAAATAATCAACGGCGTGCGTGCTTCGTCAATAAGGATGGAGTCCACCTCGTCCACAATAGCGTAGTTCAACGGGCGCTGGACGGTGTATTCCTTCCATTGCGAACCGTTGTCGCGCAGGTAGTCAAACCCATATTCGTTGTTGGTGCCGTAGGTGATATCAGAATTGTAGCCTGCCTGTCGTTCCTGTACCGGCATGTCATGTTGAATCATGCCAACAGTGAGCCCCAGATAGCGGTGGATGGGCCCCATCCATTCCGCGTCCCGTCGCGCCAGGTAGTCGTTTACCGTGACCATGTGTACGCCATGCCCAGTTAGTGCGTTCAGGTAGCAGGGCAACACCGCCACCAGCGTTTTGCCTTCACCCGTGACCATTTCGGCGATGCCGCCCCGGTGCAGCACAATGCCGCCGAGCACCTGCGCGTCAAAGGGGCGCAGCCCCACAACGCGTTTCGCCGCTTCACGCGCTACGGCGTATGTTTCCGGCAACAGTTCATCAAGGCTTGCGCCGCGGTTGATGCGTTCCCGGAAAACAGCCGTTTGGCCGCGCAGCTGATCGTTGCTCATCACTTCGATGCGCCGCTCATGGGCGTTCACCTGTTCAAGCAAAGGCTGTAGTTTTTTTATGTCCCGTTCAGCGCTGGTGCCGAACAGTTTTTTCATCAATGTCTGGAACAACTATCAATAACTCCCAACCGGGTTCTAGCCAAAATTAAAACATTGCTATCGCAATCCAAGTCCGATAGCAATACAGGCAACAGAAATACACATAACAACGCGACAGGGATGTCGCATCTACGTTTCACCAATATAACTTCTTTGCGTTTATAGTGTGGATCAGAAATAAGTCACCAATTATCCATTGTCAACTGTCCATTGTAAATTACTTATCCCTATTGTCGCGTTTACGGGTGATTTAATGCAAATAACCACCGAATCTGAAGGTGCCTTTTAGATCCTTGTATATTTTCATTCCTTGCCCTACTTGATACCTTTTGCCCTTTCGCGATACCATACGCAGATTAAGAAACCGTTTCCTTCGTGTTGTCCTATTCTTTCAGGGAGTTTATACCGTGTCCAATAATCCATTACAGACCTATCTCAGCAAAACAAAGCCGGAAGAGGTGAATGCAACGCTTGTTGCGTATCTTGCTAACCTCAGCGTGATTGCCGAAAACACGCCCGAAGTGGCCCGTGCCATTGTGCAGGAACTGACCGACCAGCGCAGTTATCTGAAACTGATCGCCAGCGAAAACTATTGTTCCCCGGCGACACAGCTGGCGATGGGCAATCTGCTCACTGACAAGTATTCAGAAGGCATTCCCTACCAGCGGTTTTATGAGGGCTGTGACAACGTGGACACCGTCGAGGCCCTCGCCTGTGAGGAAGCCTGCAAGTTGTTTGGTGCGGAACACGCCTATGTGCAACCCCACAGCGGCGCCGACGCCAACATGATCGCCTAGTGGGCGGCGTTGACAGCGCGTGTTGAAGTGCCCGGACTGGAGGCAATGGGGAACACGAATCCGGCTAAGTTGTCGCAAGAGGACTGGAACAAGATTCGGGCATCCTTGAACAACCAGCGGTTGATGGGCATGGATTATTATTCGGGCGGGCATTTGACCCACGGCTATCGCCGCAACCTTTCCGCCAAGATGTTTGACGCCTACAGCTACGCCGTCAACCGGGAAACCGGCTACCTTGACTACGACGAACTCGAAGCAATGGCAATGGAAATCAAGCCGTTCATCCTGCTGGCGGGATACAGCGCCTATCCGCGGTACATTAACTTTATGCGCATGCGCGAGATTGCGGACAAGGTGGGCGCGATTTTCATGGTGGACATGGCGCACTTCGCTGGACTGGTCGCAGGTGGTGTGTTCGAAGGGGAGAACAACCCGGTCCCCTATGCGCACATCGTGACCAGTACCACCCACAAGACCCTGCGCGGCCCCCGTGGCGGTATCGTGCTGTGTAAAAAAGAATTTGCCGAATACGTGGACAAAGGCTGCCCGCTCGTTATCGGCGGGCCGCTGCCCCATATCCTCGCCGCCAAAGCGGTTGCCCTGCGCGAAGCGAACCAGCCCGAATTCAAGACCTATGCCCGCAACATTGTCAAGAACTGCCGCGCCCTGGCGGACAGCCTCATGGATTTGGGGTTCACCCTGGCCACCGGCGGCACGGACAATCATCTGCTGTTGATAAACGTGGCGAGAAGTTGCGACCTCACCGGCACCCAGGCGGCAAGCGCGCTCCGGGAATGCGGCATTACCCTGAACTTCAATTCCCTGCCCTTCGATCCTAATGGCCCGCTTATCACCAGCGGCCTGCGCATTGGCACAGCAGCCACCACCACCCTCGGCATGACCGAAAAGGAAATGGAGGAGATCGCCGCCATTATCCGCTTGGTGCTGGACAACACCAAAGCGGAAATCCTGACCACCGGCGCCAACGCCGGCAAACCCAGCAAACGTAAATACGAACTTGATGCTGGCGCAAAAGCGGAAGCCCAGCAACGTATCCAGACTTTGCTTGGGCAGTTCCCCGTATATCCCGAACTTGATTTGGATGTGCTGAATACAGTTTTTTGATCAGGCGCCTAACGCGGACACCAATCACAATAAATCGGTATCGGTATCCCTATCGAAATTGAAATCGTAATTTGTTTTACGTCGCTTACTTCATTTCCTGGGCAATGCGTTCCGCAAGAAAAATCTTCAGGAGCGATTGGTAGGGCACATCGCGTTTGTTCGCCAACAATTTTAATGAATCAATCATGGATTCCGGAAGCCGAACCGATATGGTGCGCAACGAGGGTTTGAGATTCGGGAATTGCACCTGCTTCGGAGTACCCCAGTCCACATATTCCGTGGAATCATGATCTGCCCAGAACTCCTGTTCTTTTGCTTCGCTGGTAAATTTAGGTGTCTTCTTTTTCATAATGATTCATACACATTATTTTACTGCGAGTGCTGCCGCTAACGATCTTTACGGCAAAGCATGGTATACAACAGGTTGCCAAAATCTAAACCAAACATTAACAGGTCTAGTCTGGATGAACAATAGAGACGATTTCTTGAACAAATGCCGCTGCATTTTCGAGTAGTTCTTCCGCTTCATTGATACTGAGCGATTCGACAGGGTGATAGTCTGAAATCTGACGTAACTTGAATGCACGGTGCAGATACTTTGAGAATTGCTTGTCAACCTTGCCTGTTTTCACAAACTTCTGATCGAATAAGGCAATAGCGCCTGAATGTTTGCGTGGTGTTTCGCCAATTTCTTGAAGCAATGCAAGGACGGCATAAAACATGGCGTAATAGGAACGGTTAACCGTGCCAAGCGTTGTTTTGCCAACGCTTTGCAACAACCTGGCTTCTTCGAGTGCATTTTTTAGCCTGTTCTAAACGCCAGGCAATCAGTGTCTGTTTGTCATGATCGCTCACACTGCAATTCCCTCTTCCCGAATTGACTGAGCCAGCAGCGATTCATGTTCAGGGCCATTTTCCCATGTGTCAAACGAAACCACAACCGGTACGATTACAATACCGGCATCAAAGCCTGCCTCCCAGGCGCAATCCAATACAATATCCCTGTATGCCGGCGTAACGGGCGCGTCCAGTGCTACCAAGACATCCATATCCGAATCATCTGTATTGTCTTCCCGTGCCCGGGAACCAAACAGAATCAACTCGTGCAACGGTACTTGGTCCACAAGTAACGCTTTCAATCGCGCCAATATGTTTTC
>CAZBNU010000241.1:0-5192 GCA_964493075.1 uncultured Nitrospirales bacterium
AGCAGCATGGTGTGGGGATGTTTGCGGATGGCTTCGGAATGGGCGAGTTCGCCAATGAGACGCGCCACCTGGTGCCGTTCCTGCAAGGGTAACTGACCGTAGGTTTCAGGACTGACAAAGATGAATCGGTCCACTACATCCGACCGGGGTTGCCCGATTACCGGCCCGGAAGAACGCATGATAATCCGGTCTTCGGGGATGTTTGTGGGCGGCGCCACGGATACGGCGTCTCCTTTCACCTGCAGGGGACGACATTGAACGATGTTGATGCAGTATTCCTCTTCGGACAGGAAGTTTCCGGTGAACTCAATGTCCACGGGATAGTTATAGGCCTCCTGCAGCAGGTGCAGGCATTCGCGCATGTCCGCCACAAAAGAGGTATTTTCCAGCAGTTTGGTAAAGTTGATGAACAGGGGGGATTGCGCGGGACGTCCCTGGTTGCGCATCTGCCGTTCCAATTCTGCGTCACGGGCGGTGAATAATTTCCAGGGGCGTTCTGTGACATCCCAGGTGTGTTTCAGCACTTGCGAAAAATCCATACTGGCTAGATGGTTCGCGTTGAGATCGAGCAGATCCACTTTGCGTTGTGAATACTTGCGCCCGGAAGCGCGTCCGCTTTCTGGGGTGCGCATGGGCGCGTTCAGCGCAACGATGCGGGTGTAGTCGTCATCGGAACGGTCCACAGCGCGGGTGCCCAGCCCGAAGACCAACCGCAGCAGCCCGGCATGGGGATCAATGTCCTCATGCCACACGTAGGGGTTGAACGAGAAGCCAACGCCGGCAATATCCGGCGCAAATAGGTCGCCCCGTTGCAGTCCTGACACGCGCTGGACAAGCAGGCCCATCTGCTCCTCGCGGTCGAGCAGGCCGTGGCATTTGCGGTAGGCCAGCGCCTGTTCGCTCATAGCGCTGGCGTATACGGTGCGCACGGCGGACTTGAAGTCTTCCATGCGCTGTTGAAAGGAACCCTGATTCGCGCAGAACAGGCTCTCATATTTGCCTGCGAAAGAATTGCCGAAGTTATCTTCCAGCAGCGAACTCGATCGGACAATGATGGGGGAGCAGCCGAAGTAATCCAGCATCCGCGCCAATTCATCTTCCACTTCACGGGGAAACACGCCGGTGAGGATGCGACGACGCACTTGTTCCGCACCGTCAAGAAAATCATCGGCCATTTTCTGGCGACGCCGTATCCACCAGCAGCCGTTGCGCACCAGGTAGGTGTAGAACACGTCGGAGCCAATGTAGAAACTGTCGTGACCTTCCAAGAGTTCGCCCCAGTGCTCGCCGCCGCGTTGTTTGAGAATTGCCTGGGCGAGCAGCATGCCCACGGCCTTGCCGCCAATCATGCCGGTGCCGATGATGCGCCTTCCAATATCCAGCAGGTCTTCGAGATTCAGAAAGGTACGCGCCAGATTGAGCACGCGGTCATCGCGGGAGATGACCATGCGCAGCAGCCGCTCAAAAAGCATTTTGGATTCTTCGCTTTCCAAGGCTTCTGTCGGTCCCAAAAGCAATTCCTGTGCGTGCAGGAAGGTCTTGTTCCACACATCCAGCGGAATCACCGCGCAGCCAACCGCTGACGGCGGCGCGTAACGCAGTATCCGGGTGATTGTGTAACTCTCTGAGATAGGCGCAAAAGTACCTTCGCGCCACTGATGCAGGGTGTGCATGTTAGGCGAAAAACGCTGCTGTGTTTTGACCGGGCGAAGATAAATACTGTCCTGGTAGCCATAGACATCAATCATGACCTGCGCGGTTTCACGGATGGGCATGACCGCTTCGTTGGAGTGGCTGTCGCGCATCACAGCAAAGTACGCAAGGTCACCCCGGTCAAAGAGGTAAGGACAGGTGAGCATGAAGAAGTTGCAGAGCATTTGGTCGCTATACCAGGTCGCCGCCAGATTGGACAGCGAATCAAAAACGTAGTACGCGCCCCGCGGCGTGTTCTCAATGATGGTGTGGACTGCATCCAGAAAAGGCTCGAAACCGATTTCGGGATCGAGGTCGTAGCGTTCCACTTTGCCGTCAAACATTTCCGGTTCAATGAGTGGCGGATGGTTGGCGTAGCGCAAATAAATGACCTTGCGGCCGGAATGCGCTCCATATTGGCAGTAAGGCACCACAAAAGCACGGTAGTCTTCAACGTGATCCACCCGCCATACTACATTGTCGCCTGCGATCAGGCCGCGCAACAGTTGGTCGAGTTCATCAAGTCCCGTGCTGAGTTTTTTCTCCGCTGACACTGGCGTATTCCTTTGCGCTGTTATGCATGGCTTTTGCTATTCATCAACTATAATAATGACACTGTAGGCTGGGTGAAGCGTAGCGGCACCCAGCCTACAGTGTCCAAACTTGAGTATTAAGATCAGAGTTCCAAAAGAAACAGCGTACCCGCTTGGTGGGCGGATACGCTGTTCTCTTATGCTGTTAGTAGAATCAGTCTTACACGACGCCCTGATCCAGCATGGCATCCGCAACCTTGACGAAGCCGGCAATGTTTGCGCCAGCAACGTAGTTGCCGGGCTTGCCGTAATCCGCCGCTGCGTCTGCCGCCTGCGTATGGATGGCCTTCATAATATCATAAAGTCGCTTGTCCACTTCTTCCCGCGTCCAATTGGTGTGTTGCGCGTTCTGCGCCATTTCAAGACCAGACACGGCCACACCGCCTGCGTTGGCGGCTTTGCCGGGGCCGTATAACACATTATTGGCCAGGAAAACATCCACGCCGTCGGGATCGGTGGGCATGTTCGCACCTTCGGACACAAGTTTGCAGCCTTGCTTTACAAGCAGCGCTGCATCATCGCCATTAACTTCATTTTGTGTGGCGCTGGGGAATGCGGCATCGCAGGGAATGAACCAGGGGCGTTTTCCTTCGTGGAAGGTGGCGTTTTTGTAGCGGTCTGCATATTCTTTGATGCGGCTGCGATAGACATTTTTCAGTTCCATGATGTACGCCAATTTTTCCGTATCAATGCCATCCGGATCATGGATGGTGCCGTTGGAGTCGGACACCGAAACCGGCTTGGCGCCGAGCTCGATCAGTTTTTCAATGGTGTATTGCGCCACGTTGCCAGAACCGGAAACGGTGCAGACCTTGCCTTCAAAGTTTTCATCTTTGGTCGCCAGCATGTTTTCGGCAAAATACACCGAACCGTAGCCGGTGGCTTCAGGACGGATCAGGGAGCCGCCCCAGTTCAGCGCCTTGCCCGTAAGCACGCCGGTGAACTCGTTGCGCAGCCGCTTGTACTGTCCGAACATGTAGCCAATCTCACGTCCGCCCACGCCAATGTCGCCCGCAGGCACGTCGGTGTTTGGGCCGATGTGGCGTTGCAGTTCGGTCATGAAAGACTGGCAGAACCGCATGACTTCATTATTGGACTTTCCTTTTGGATCAAAATCGGAGCCGCCTTTGCCGCCGCCCATGGGAAGGGTGGTCAGAGAATTCTTGAAGACCTGCTCAAAGGCCAGGAACTTGAGAATGCCGATGTAGACCGTGGGATGGAAGCGCAGCCCGCCTTTGTACGGGCCGATGGCGCTGTTAAACTCGATGCGGAAACCGCGGTTGACTTGAACCCGGCCTTTATCGTCGAACCAGGGAACGCGGAACATGATTGTACGCTCGGGTTCGGTGAGACGTTCCAGAATACGGTTTTCCTCGTATTCGGGGTGGCGTTCCATGACGGGTTCCAGCGCATCCAGCACTTCGCGAACCGCCTGGTGAAATTCCGGTTCGGCAGGATTCCTTTTTACCACCAGTTCATAGACATCTTGAATATACGACACAGTACTCTCCTTGGCGACCTTACGGCGCGTGTTGTTAGGGAAAAGTCAGGGCGCACTACCATGTTGCGCTAGTCCATAAGAACCGGAATGTAACATCCGGTTTGACATAGTGTACCTGTTTTCGCTCAAAAAGTCAAAAAAATATCGAGTACCCATATAAACCCATAATATAAGGTCATTATTCAGTTTTACTGTCACACGTTTCAGCATGCCTAAGACGGGCTAATAAGAAAAGAACCGGCATATCTGCCGGTTATCATCTTTTGCTGTAACCAGATGGCCGCACCTTAAACCTCCGTGTCTGTCCGTGCCTGTCCGTGTAAATCCATGTCGCTTCCCATGCGCTAACGCCTCCATCACAAAAAATCGCAGCATAATTACGGGTTTCTTTTAACTGATGCAGTTGGGCGGGCAACCCCCGCCAAGGGCGGCGATGATGTTGTTGGCGGCGGTACATGCCATCGCATTGCGTGTTGCTACGGTCGCGCTTCCCAGGTGCGGCAACAGTACAACATTTTCCTGCTGCAGTAATGCCTCATGCACCTGCGGTTCGCGTTCGTAGACATCAAGTCCGGCAGCAAAAATAATTCCCTGCTGAAGTGCAATGCAGAGGTCGCTTTCCTTGATTACAGGACCACGGGCAGTATTGACGACAACCGCTGTAGGCTTCATACGTCGGAACTCGGCAAGGGTGAAAGCGTGGCGGGTTTCCGGGGTTAGCGGACAGTGGATCGAAAGAACATCGGCTTCGCGAAGGAGGGTTTCCTTATCTACATAAGTGGCGTTGAGCGCGGCTTCCAGTGCCGCATCCAGCCGATGGGAGTCATGGTAGAGAACAGGCATGTCAAAGCCGCGTCCACGCCGTGCGACAGCCTGTCCAATGCGTCCCATGCCGAATATGCCCAGCGTCTGACCATACAGACTTACACCAAGCAATTGCTGGGGCCCCCAGCCCCCCCAGAGGCCCTTGCGTAGAAAACGCTCTCCTTCCCCAACACGTCGCGCTGCGCTCATAATCAGCGTCCACGCCAGATCGGCTGTCGCTTCGGTAAGTACGCCCGGCGTATTGGTGGCATAAATACCCCGCTGCTGCGCCGCCGCAATATCAATGTTGTCATATCCCACCGCAAAATTGGCAATAACCTTCAACTGCGGTCCGGCAGCATCCATTGCTTCGCCATCCATCCGGTCCGAAAGCATGGACATAATCCCCGAAACCCCGCGAATGTTTTCCAGCAACGCTTCCCGCGGCAGGGGACTATCCTGATGGGCCATCACAATATTTTCAGCCCCCAGCGCATCACTTAACACTTGTAGGCCAATTCCAGGTATGGGACGTGTAACGAAGACTTTCATATGATTTCCCCTTCCTCAGGTCCATCGCGATTTTTTGCTGAGCAAGCCTT
>CAZBNU010000241.1:5202-5917 GCA_964493075.1 uncultured Nitrospirales bacterium
CGGCAGGGGACTATCCTGATGGGCCATCACAATATTTTCAGCCCCCAGCGCATCGTTTAACACTTGTATGCCAACTTCAGGTATGGGCCGTGTAACGAAAACTTTCATGACTTCTTTTTCCTCAGGTCCACCGTGATTTCTTGCTGAGCAGTCCTTCAACGATGAGGTCCGTGGCTTCGTCCTCGTTCAGGCCGCGGCTGAGCAGGGTCTGTAGTTGTTTTGAATCCACGCTGCCGATGGCGGCCTCGTGGGTGACGTGAGCGGTGGGGTTGTGGACTTCCACGGCGGGCACCGCTTTCGCCACCGCTTCGCCAATGACGATTTCCTTGCAGTCCACGTGGCCCCGTGCCCGGTCGCCTGTGGCGATGACTTCGTTATAAATTTCCGCACGCGCCCGGTCGCGCAATGCGATATGGGACACCAATGCCGCTTTTGCGTCCGCGCCGATGAGGGAGGCTTTTTCGTGGATAATGATGGAATCATCTTCGCGGCCGTTGATGCGGGCGGTCATTTCCACAACGCTGTTCGCATGGCACTCGGTATCATAAGAAAAATCAATACGCCCGGCACGCCCTTTTATCAACTCAAACTCCGTGGTAAATTCAGCGCCTTCATGGACAACAACTTTGGCGTAAGGCACCACGTTCACGCCGCCGTGCTTGCCGTGGACATGCCGCTCAAAATAAGCGTAGTGCGCATTGGGTTCTATTTCTAT
>CAZBNU010000242.1:0-3105 GCA_964493075.1 uncultured Nitrospirales bacterium
TTTTTCAATGACCTGCAACTGACATACGGATTTCGGTTATCCGCCGTGCGCTCTTCCTTTTCCCCGAATGAAGTAAAGAATATCCTCGCTACAGACGATGCTCATACTCCATTATGGCGGCTGGCGCAGTGGGGAACACGTTTTTCCTTGGAATCCGCAGAAGAACAGGTATTGCCGGACGGCACACAAATTCTTGAGAATGAGGGAAAAACAATCAAAATACTACCCGGCGGCCTTGCCGGTGAAGGGGTTTACCTGCTGGTGAACGGCGGCGCAGAATATGGCGACAGGCTGCGTCACTATGGAGAGGCATGGCCGCATCTGTTGATTGAACAGAAACTGGATGCCCGTCCGTTTGCTGAATTTACAGCGGTACCCTTCACGGTTGAGTTCCGTGTTGAAAAATGTGACGCTGCCACGGATACGCCCATGGATAATGGTCTGCACACCGCCCACATTACCGCGTTCTGGACAGTCCACAACATCAACAAAAACAGCAACGACCACAACAATATGATATGGTTTGGCGTGCCGCTTTATGACGTACGGCATCCCAATCCCCGGGGACATCAGGCGCTGGATGTGGGACAGGCAGACGCCACGGGAAAATTCATCTGCACCATTCCCGGCGATCGCTTCTTTAACGAACCAATCGCCATCGGGAAATGGTATGCCCTGTCCTGTGACCTGACGCCACTGATACAGGAGGCGCTGGCGGCTTCACAAGCCAAGGGCTTCTTAACGGATACTGTCTACGAAGACCTCGCAGCGACGTCCTTCAATCTGGGCTGGGAGGTGCCGGGAACCTATGATTGCGCGATCGTTTTACGAAATCTTTCGCTTAAAGGAGTCAAATGACGTTCCCCAGTTCTTTGTCAGACGGATCGGCCGGATCGGACAGATCAGTCGCATATTGAGGGTGGCAATTCTTGCGATTACTGTCTGCTTCTTCTATACTCACGTCATGAAAAGAATTAACTTTACATACGGCAGACGGGGATTGATTCCAGTTGCCGCTAGTATTCTTCTGGCGATTCTGTTGCTTTCAGAGTCTGTTTTCCTTGTTTCATCTCAGACCAAACAATCCGAATGTCCTGATCATCAATCGTGTTTTGTTCTGCCCGGCAATAACATTCCCACGTATACCCCAGCCGGCATGATTGCTTCGCGTTCCCGACAGAAATTAAATCTCGCCCCCGCTCTCTTGTCTTTTTCCCACGGCATTCAAAACAAATGCGAATATGGGTGCATTTCCGCCAACTACCGACTTACACGTTATAGCCGCCCCCACCGTGTTCTTCATCATCAATTGCTGATTTGATCCTCTTTCCCCTTCCCCTATTCCCTATTCAGTTCTGTAGGAAAAATGTGTACCCCTGTCTTTCCATATTTCCAGGAAAGCCCGTGTGTACGTATAACAAAAAGAGGATATCCACAATGACAGAAGAAAAGGATTTGATATATTGCAGCCACTGTAAGGAAAAGGTAGCGTGGCATGTACAGCAGGTCAATCATAAGCAACACTTTCTGCTTACTCTGTTCACGTTAAGCCTGTGGGCGCCCATCTGGCTTGCTATGACTGTGATAAAAACAAAATGCTGCGATAAGTGCAGCAATATTCTTTACGAAGAATAGCGGTCAATCATGACTGCCGGGGGGCTGCCGTGTATTGCTGCAGCCTCCCGGTTACTGTTACCGTTCCTGCAAGTATGCCTCAATATTCTGCGCCTCCAGAGTTTCCATCGTCCGGCGCTTCTCCATGAACCGGGCATACATGGCCTTTTCCTCCTCTGTCCAGGCGTTGGCTTCGGTGTAGTCGCCGCAGAAGGGCACCGCGAGATCAATCCAGCAGGCCAGCATTCGCGTTTCTTCTTCCGATAACAGTACGTCGTTATGCCCTTTCTCCAGCATTGCAATCAGCGGACTGGTCAACGCACCAACTGTACCGGGGACAAGCATGGGCGGCGCGGATTGGGAACTGATCCACCGCACAGGCCCTTCTTCAGGTCCACCCTCTGTGAGTTTCACGTAGGCTTCATTCCAGTTGCGTTTCGATTGCTCGTCGTGAACAGGGACATCCATGAGACTGAAGGCATGTTTTTCCTCGTTGGATGCTTCCGGTCTGTCGTGTTCCCCGTAATGACATTTGATGCAGTGCCTATCCAGTATGGGTTGAATGCGTTCGCGAAAACTGAACCCGGACGGTGTGCCGTATGCTTCCTCCAGCGGATAAGCGCCGGAACGCATGGCAAGTGTCGGCGATGCTTCCACCAGCGGCGTGGTATTCTTGTTCTCGTGACAGCCCACACAGGACTGGGTTTCGCCGGGCTGCAGGGTAGACCAACTGCGCATACTCTGCACGGCGCGTCCCTTCTCATCCAGCGCTTGAAAATAAACCGGTGTCCGTGCAGGCACTTCAAACATGGCGGAACCATCCTCATACACCGTCGCATCGCCCAGCGGCACTTTCACGTCCCAGCTTCCGTTACCAATGGCAATGGGTGTGGAAATCAACGCGCCACCGGCTTCCCCATTGTTCCGATTATCGCCGATCCCGGCAGCACGGTATTCCAAAGCGACAACCCGCAGTTTCTTCACTGCGCCACGCGGTATGCCTTCAAGCCCCGGCCCTGCATGAATATCCTGAATGTAATAGGTGCCAGCCTCTTTGGTGTAATCCACGGATTCAGGACGTTGCGCCGGAATCGGGCGCGCTGTTACTGGGACCATGCGCCCGACGGAAAGGTTGGAATCGTTATCGCGGTACAACAGTTCCCGATTCCCTTGCGCATCCATCAAGTACAGTCCGAACACAGGACGCTGCATCTGATGAGGCGCACCACGGGTTTCCCAACCGAGCGGGGTATAACTCACAAGAAAATGGGTGTCATCAAGCGGGTACGGATATTTGAACAAATCGCCGTCCTGTCCGTAGGCGTCTATTCTTTCGGCGGGCGTCTCTCTAACAGGGGCAATCAATTGTGCGCCGCTGTTTTCCTCACGGCCCAGGGAGGTATCCAGGGTTGCCAGTTTCCCTGCCTGCCAGCTGTGGTGACCGGTGAATATGGCGACCACCTTGCCTGTTCCGGGAATACTGCGGGCATG
>CAZBNU010000242.1:3205-4448 GCA_964493075.1 uncultured Nitrospirales bacterium
TTCGACACTTCCGTCCACCAGCAGTCTACAATCTGAACGCAGCGTGTTGAATTGAACAGGATATCGCCATTGGGCGCATACACCGCCTCGTAGTCCGCATGACCGAGACCGCTGGTAATGGCGCGAATCTCACGGGTGTCAAGATTCATTTCGTACAGACTGTAGTCATCCTCAAAGTCGGACTTCTTCCACGCGAATAGGATCCGTTCGCCATCCCAGGAAATGTCCACATCCCGAATCACGCCGTTCTTGTCTTCCAACAAAGTTTCGGGAGTGCCCTGTGTTCCTTCGAACCGCAGCAGGGTAATCTTTGCCCCCGGATAGAAATGCCGTTCCCGCTGGGCGTCGCTCAACCCTTCCGTATAAGCGTAATGGGACGCGCCCATGTTGAAATGCTGGGCAAAGACAATGCCGTCCCACTCCTTCTCAAGCATCGGCGCAAGCCGCTGCATCCGACGAAACGCGCAGGCTTCCAGGTACAACGCCGCCATTTCAGGAATCGGCTGCGTGTCGGAACGGAACATCCACTGCGATACTACAGCAGGAAGTTTCGGTGACGCTTTCATCATGGGGTTCACAACCCGAAACAGCATCCCGCGCCAGAATTCACTGTCCATGGAAATCAGCAAATCGGCAAGACACTGCCCCAGAAGCGCCTGCTGCATTTTCACGTTCGGCTCTCCGTAGCCATTCACCTGTTCCCAGAGTCCGTCCTCAAAGGCATCCTGCAACAGCCAGTCCATATATACGGGATAGTCATGCGCCAGCTTACGCCAGAGCGTCCTCGATGCATTCCTGCGCTGTTCAGCATTCATCCCCGCTAACTTTTCCTGCGCCGTTCCAAGTGCAGCCAGCCATTCATCACAGGACGACTCGGCCTGCAATGGGGATGAAAACGCCAAAGGCGTTGCAGCCAAAAGAAGCAGTAAGACAACTGCCTGTATATGTAAATACTTCATGTTAATCTCCGGATATATAATCCTGTGACACGCGCCCGCGTACTATGGACTACCTGCAGGGGATTTCTGTTTCATCACAAATAACAATCGTTTTCTGGAACGCAAAACGGAAGCCAGCATCACAGTGGACACGAGGCAAAAAAAACATGGCGAATAATCAGGCTTGTTTTATCCTGCGCCAGAAGGCATAATAAGTCATACTCCGGTTCATTACCAAATGGGATTTGGGAATGAGCCCACTTCGCGGCGTGACTCATGGGTTATTCGCCCTTCGCGCCTTTGCG
>CAZBNU010000242.1:4548-5900 GCA_964493075.1 uncultured Nitrospirales bacterium
CATGAGAATGTGCAGATTGCTTTTGACGCCCTTGCCCGTGGTGCGCGGCTTACGCCGCCGCTAACCCCGTTCACAGGCGGCTGCGATAAGGACGGCATGGCAGTGAGCGTGGACGGAACGACGTGGTATCCGGTTCGCGATTTTAATGACCTGCCTCATGACATGGCGCCCTTTGTCTTCGATCTGGATGCGGCGGTGGACGCCTGGGGGCTGGACTACACGGATACCTTCCGGATTCGGTTTTTCGTGTTTACGGGTGATGAATGGCGGATAGACGGTGTGATCCTGGACAACATCCACATCACCGGCTTTCAGGCGAACGCCTTCAACTATGGTCATGCGCCGGACCCGACCTATCCCACGCTGCTCATCAGCGACGGCGCACGGCATACGGTGGACGGGAACATCATGCTGGGCGCGACTGTGGGCGACAATTTCGATGGCATCTATTCTCCCTCCCAAAGTCCTACCTTTCGGGACGGCGTCACCATCCCCTCAACCCTGGTGGCAGGAACCAACGCCACAGTTGAGGTTACGGTGCCTATGGCATGTCTACTGGATTCCTGGTTCGACTTTGACGGCAACGGTATCTGGGCGGGTGCATCGGAAAGAACCCATACTGACTACGCCATCCCCGCAGGTACATCCCTGCTGTCGGTAACGGTTCCGGCCAACGCCGCCGTAGCCGATCACAGTTATGCCCGGTTCCGGGTGAGTTCCGCTGGTGGACTCGACGTTACCGGCGTGGCGTCCGATGGCGAAGTGGAGGACTATCCCATCACCACCCACTGCGGCGCGCCTGTGGTGGATGCGCTGCCGCCCTACTCTGTCGGTGGCAGTAATACCATCACCTGGCAATCCCTCTTTCCCATCGCCGAATACGAAGTGGAACATGCCCTGGTTTCCGATTTCAGTGTGGTGGAAGACACGTCCGGCTGGATTACCGGCTTGTCCCATGAATTTACCGGGCTGGCGGATGAGCAGACCCACTATTACCGGGTACGGGCCGGTTCCATGATGCCGGGAGCGCACACCGTGTGGCGGCAGAGTCGGGCACAGGAATTCCTCACGGGCGTATTGGAAGAAGCGACTACCTGCGAAGAAACCGGCGTGCGGCTGGCGCAGCCTGCACAGGAACGAGATTTCATTGTGAATCCCGCAGAATTGGGAAATGCACCGCTCACTTTTGCAAATGCGGGACGGCTGAATATGTTCCGCATGACCCAGGACATTGTGCTGGATGAGTTTGCCCTTTACCTGAGGGTTTCTACACCCGGCGACCTGGAGTTTGTTGTCTATGAAGGCGGCGCATCGGATACCGATCCCGTAACCCGGATTCTGAGTGTGGTGCG
>CAZBNU010000243.1:0-5774 GCA_964493075.1 uncultured Nitrospirales bacterium
ATTACATCAAATCGAACATCAATGCCCGAAGTAGCAAAAGATGCAGCACTGCTGGCAGTTGCCTGTGAAGTAGTCGCGGAGCATATCCAGCAGCAGCATTACCTGTGCGCTGAATGTAATCATCTTTCTTGCCTTGGTTTCGATGGCGTCAGCCTGGTTCAGTACCTGTTCGAGGTCATCTTCGTCAATGCCTTCTGCGCCGTCAGATAGAAAATCGTCATCAATACGTTGTCTGGTCATAGTTCTCCTCCTATTGGGTTGTTGAATGGGGTGAATGGCCGCCAATACTGGAGGCGACCAGAGAAAGTGTCAATTCAGAGTTTCATATATATAATAGTCAGGCGCGGGGAATAGGATTTTCATAGGATTGACGGCAGAAACGGGGTAGGACAGCCATTTTTGTGGTCCGTGGGCGGCATATAGGCACATAGAACCGGTAGAAGGCTGGTAGTCATAGGATTTTCATAGGACTATTGGTGCTGATAGTGCCCCCAGGAGTCATTTCGCATTGACTATGAGGCCGGAAATATCGCTGAAAGCGGTAAAACCGGCACTTGACGGGGTAGGAAATGCAGAGACGGACGGATTCTGATGGTAAATGAACCGGATTCGGGTAAAAATCAGTTCATTCGGGTCTGAAATACTCTAAAACTCGACTTACTCGACTGCTCGATAGGGTTTTCTCTCGGTGTCCAATGGGATTGACCGTAGAAAAAGGCGCTATTTACTGAGGAATACGACAGATTTCCGATTTAATGGGAATAATTCCTGGCAGCTGGTAGAGTTGTAGAGTATTTCTGGAGATTTCGTAGCGTTTTTCAACGGCATAATGGGGAGAGAGCAAGACTGGAATGGTGAGGAACCTGATTTTTCAGGCTATAGGACTTTTTGGACGTGAATTTATAGTCCTATTGGCCATGCGCGGGTGGTAGCATTGGCTGGATGGGAGAAAATGATAGGATTATTGGGTTGGGGCTATGGAATTTATCTTCTGGGATAGCATACAGGCTAATAACCAGAATTGAATTGCCTAAACTTTTCTTCGTCTTTTCTTTTTGTTTCTTCGGGAACCATGACGAAACCACAAGAAGGACAATGATAAACACCGCGGTCAAAAGGCAGGGGCATTACTATTCGTTTTTCACGCCAACATGGAACGCAGAATGGTCCATCACCAGATTTCTTCCAAAATGCGTTATCACGGAACTCCAAATCTTCTTCAGTGTTCAATTTTTCTTCGAGTTCTGCAATCCGCCTCTTTTGTTCATAGTTTTCTTGCATAAGGTCTTGTACTTGACCCTGTAATTCGATAATCTTTTGATATGCATCAATCTTGTTGGCTTCACGAAGTACGTTGGCAACTTCTTTTATCGTTTCAATAGCGCCCATAATTTCCTCCGATTTCCTTTCTGTTTGAAATCTTTGCCTATCCATCAACAGCAGATATAACTGTTCACATTTACATCAAGCCCACGGCACGTTTTCGACTTCTCCGTATTCTTTTTTCTGTCTAAGTCTATTTAAATAGGGTCCAGTGTAGTCACAAAGTCGCAGGATATCCCCGCGTCGAAATCTATATTCATACTTGACTTTGTTTCTTCGTTTTTAACCGTTGTCGCCTAAGAGACTTTCCAGCACCAGGATTGAGTTGCTTGACATGGCAAATCTTACCCTCTAAAGAGCGCTCTTCCTTATTATTAGCGGATTGTGCTTGTGTCTCAACTTGTTCCCTCACTGCCTTCAACATCTTCGATGGCACATCTTTACCGTGGTCAACCCTCACGCCAGTTATTTCATGCTCATCTCCTCGGTGAAGAACAATCAGTTTTTCCGGATGACAGATAAAACCCTCATCTTCAATTATTTTTACAATAGTTGGTATTAGTTTATCTATATGGCGAGGTCCGGAAATAGTTATGTCGTCAACGTATTGGGTATACTTCGCATTATGCTCTTCAGCCAACCTGTTCAAACGATAGGCAAGACGCTCAATAACCAAATTGGCTATCATAGTACTTGTAGGAGCACCTTGGGGCAGAGCATTATTATAGGTGCAAATTGTTGCGATTGATTTTGCGACCATTGCAGAGCAGCGGAGTCGCGTTTTACACATGTGCTCTACCCGTTCAAACCCTATGCTTGGGAAAAAGTCCTTTATATCTGCCTTCAGAACAGTATTTGCATTTGCATGGACTACGGCATTCGTAATGAACGAACGTTCCCTTACCCCCCCTTGCATATAAAAAGGCATTTCAATCTGTTGTAAACGTAGGTTTAGGCTTTGCAACGCCTTTTTTAGTGGCGGTTTTATATTGACGAGGGGTCTCTTTTTTCCCTTAATCTCTTTCTCAAAAACTGAAAAATAGTCTTCTGGACTATGAAGAATGGTATTGAAATCACGCTCAGAAAGGTCAAGTAAATATCGAAGATGATTTACATCGTAGAGATTGAGGTATCGGATTTTCCCCTTTTTCATAAACTTACTTCTCTTGAGGCATTAGAGCCAACCGTACTCGCAGCAAATCTGTAAAAAGTTTTTTTATTTCTTGAGAAAGAACATCATCAACCCGTGAATTTCCTTCCCACCCAAGCAATAACGCTATCGGTATATGAAAAAAAGAAGCGACATCACGTAAGAAACTCAGACTTGCTTTCTTCTTGTCGTTTTCAATCATACTGAGGTAAGTACGAGTAACGCCAAGTATTCCAGATAGTTCCTCCTGCGACACACCTTGCACTTGCCGCAGTCTTTTTATAATAAACCCAGTAGTCATTATCCGTCCTTCTGGGGAATACCCAGTTAATGGAAGAACAAAGTATTTCTTTTATCCATTGAAGCAAATATGGCAACACCCAGCCCAACATATCCCAATCAATAGATTGGTCATTATTGGTTCTGAGCATGTCACGAATTGCTTCTGCTCTTTCTAGAGCACAGAATAACTCTGCACAGCCCCGGCTTCCATGCTTTACGGCTTTTCGATAAGACTCACGCAAATCGTGAATCAATATATCGAGTTCATCCAAAGCACTTTGCCCGGAACTGGCATAACGGGGTTTAGCCTTTCTCATTATATTCACCTCCTCTCTTAAGTTAAGTTATCGGGCCATCTGCATTTCTCCACCCATTGGAAAAATGCAGTCTCCACAAACTGAAAACGCAAACGATGTATGCTTCGTCTCGCACACTGTAATACACTACTCATCTGGCGATAACATTTCCACATAGCGCTACTTGAAGTAACAACAAGTACTCAAGCACCAGCAATACCTGCCGGACACCATGCCGACAGTAAAAGGTGGACGGTGTGTCGCCAGACAACCCCTTTGCCGTTAAAGGGCTGTTGCATTACTGCAACCACAATTCGGACTTAAGAGATTCGCCGTACCAGTTCCGTACAGATTTGATTCAACTTTATCTTGTATCACGGAAATAGTATACCACAATATGATGGGGAATGTCAACTCACAGTTAACATTTATCTGTGACACGAAGAATCGTTGATTCAAACACGGGAATCGGTTATATCGCCGACTGGTGTCAAACGTTATGCTCAGGGAATAGATATCTATTTCGGAGTCCGAAGCGAGATTACTTTCGCCATCAACTTCAGAAATAGTGTATTATGTTCTGCGTATCGCGGAGATGGTGTCGGTGGAAGTGAATCCCCTGTGGCGTTACGTGTGTAAAAGCAGTGCCTTTTAAGGTGTTCTGAAAAGAGGTTGTTGCGTATGGCATTGAAGAAATCGGAATTATATGGGTCCTTGTGGAAGAGCTGCGATGAGTTGCGCGGCGGGATGGATGCGTCCCAGTACAAGGATTATGTGCTGGTGCTGTTGTTCGTCAAGTATGTGTCGGACAAGTATGCCGGGCAGAAGGGAGCGCTTTTCGAGGTGCCGAAGGACGGTAGTTTTGCTGCCATGTCGGCGCTGAAGGGCAACAAAGAGATTGGCGACGGCATCAACAAGATTCTCGACCGGTTGGCAAAGGCCAACGACCTGACCGGTGTGATTGATTTGGCGGATTTCAATGCCGCCGAAAAACTGGGCCGGGGCAAAGACATGGTGGACCGTCTGTCCAATCTCGTGGCCATATTCGAGGGGTTGGAGTTCGGACGCAACCGTACCGACGGTGACGACCTGCTGGGCGATGCCTACGAATACCTGATGCGCAATTTTGCCACAGAATCAGGCAAGAGCAAGGGCCAGTTTTATACCCCGGCAGAGGTCTCCCGTGTGATGGCCCAGGTCATCGGTGTCGGTGAAGCCAAAAGCGCCAACCAGACCATCCACGACCCCACCTGCGGTTCCGCTTCGCTGCAACTGAAGGCACACGACGAAGCGAAGAGTCAGACCGGGCTGGACCTGGCGCTGTATGGTCAGGAAATGGATAATGCCACGGCTGCTCTCGCCCGTATGAACATGATTCTCCATGACTGTCCCACGGCAGAAATATGGCAGGACAACACCCTGGCCAGTCCCCACTTTCTGGATACAAATGGCAAACTCAAGACCTTCGATTTTGTGGTTGCCAATTTTCCCTTTTCCAACAAGGCGTGGAGCAGCGGATTCGACCCCGCCAATGACCTCTACGGACGCTTTTCCTTTGGTATCCCTCCCGCCAAGAACGGTGATTATGCCTTCCTGCTCCATATTCTCACCTGTCTGAAGAGCACCGGAAAAGGTGCGGTGATTCATCCCCACGGCGTATTGTTCCGTGGCGGTGCGGAAGCGACCATCCGACGTGAAATCGTGCGGCGTGGCTATATCAAGGGCATCATCGGGCTGCCGCCCAATCTCTTTTATGGCACCGGCATCCCCGCCTGTATTCTTGTGCTGGACAAAGAACACGCCCATGCCCGTAAAGGCATCTTCATGATAGACGCGTCCAAGGGATTCATGAAAGACGGCAACAAAAACCGGCTCCGTGCACAGGACATCCATCGCATTGTGGACACCTTCAACCGTCAACTGGAAGTGCCGGGCTATTCGCGCATGGTACCCGTAAGCGAAATCAGCGACCAAAAGAATGATTTCAACCTCAACCTGCCCCGGTACATAGACAGCACCGATGCAGAAGACATCCAGGATATAGACGCCCATCTGCGCGGCGGCATTCCCGAACGTGATTTGGACGCACTGGACCGGTACTGGCAGGTATTCCCCTCACTACGGTCGTTGTTGTTCAAATCCGCCGGAAGACCGGGCTACAGCCAGTTGAAACTACCCATGGTTGAGGTAAAGAATCTTATCTTCAACCAGGACGAGTTCGTCAAATTCAATAAGTCCGCCACCCGCCAGTTCAACAAATGGAAAGACAGCAACACAGCACGGCTGACCGGGATTGCCGTGGGCGATAACCCCAAGGCGCTTATCAAGGTATTGTCCGAAGACCTGCTCGAAACCTTCCGCAAGGCAAAATTGATTGATGAATACGATGTGTACCAGCATCTCATGGACTACTGGTCGGAAGTCATGCAGGATGACGTATACATGATAGTGAACGACGGATGGCAGGAAGCCGCCAAACCGCAACCGCTCCTCAACGGCAAAGGTAAAGAAAAAGCGGATTTTACGGTAGGCAAAGACAAGTTCTCCGTGGACCTGGTACCTGTGCCCCTGGTTGTTGCCCGGTATTTCAGTGCAGCACAAACAGCCTTGGAAGATTTGGAAGCGCAGGAGGCGGCGCTGTCCCAGCAACTGGAGGAAATCACCGAAGAACACGGTTCGGAAGAAGGGTTATTGGCCGAAGTGGTCAACGATAAAGGCAAGGT
>CAZBNU010000244.1:0-5762 GCA_964493075.1 uncultured Nitrospirales bacterium
AAAAAAAATTATTTGTGACTCTTGAAAAGTCTTTCGTATATCGTTGCCCACAGCGCCTTAACATCCTGTGCTGCAGGACTTTCCGGGAAATGCAGCACGGGTTTGCCCTGTACCTGTGCCCTCGTCACGGCTATATCATACCTGATTCGGCCTGCCGGTATCGCGCCTGCTTCTTTTGCGAGCGTTTCAATGCGTTCGGTCATGGCTTCGTTAATGTCCCACTTGTTGACGCATACCGCCGTGGGTATTTTGAAGTGGCGGGTCAGGTCCAGCACCCGTTTCAGATCATGTTCCCCTGATACGGTAGGCTCGGTGACTGCCAGTACCATAGAGGCTCCTGTCACGGACGCAATGACCGGACAGCCAATACCGGGAGGGCCGTCTACAATAATCAATGGATGGCCGTCTTTTTCCGCAATTTGTTTTGCTTCGCGCCGCACGGTGGCGACAAGTTTCCCCGAGTTTTCTGCGGCAACATAAAGACGTGCATGGGACATGGGGCCGTAATCGG
This sequence comes from uncultured Nitrospirales bacterium, assembly GCA_964493075.1. Lineage (GTDB taxonomy): Bacteria > Hydrogenedentota > Hydrogenedentia > Hydrogenedentales > CAITNO01 > SLFT01. The sequence continues at coordinate 512 of CAZBNU010000244.1, forward strand.
TTTCCGAAATCATCCATTCACCACAGAGGCTTTCGGTGAAGTCTATGGCCTGCACCGGGCAAAAGCGAACGCATACGCCGCAGCCCTCGCAGGCGACAGGGTCAATGGTGAAGGTTGCTTCTCCGGCACGCTTGCCATCCATCTTCACGGCGCCGAAGCGACAGTGGGCCAGACAGCCGCCGCATTTAACGCAGTCTGCCTGGCGGATGACCGCTTCATGGCCGCTCAAGAAGTCGTGGCGTTCTTTTACCCGCGGCGCAAGCACCAAGTGCAGATCAGCCGCGTCCACATCGCAATCGGCAATCACCGGACGTTCTGCCAGCGCAACAAACGCAGCCGTGAGGCTGGTCTTGCCTGTGCCGCCTTTGCCGCTTATAACAACAAGTTCTTTCATTACATAATGACCTTAAATTATCGTCATTGCGGAGGGGGGACATTCCTGTCCCCCGAAATGGCGAATACCGAAGACAGTCCCTTGCGATTCGGGGGACAGGAATGTCCCTCCTCCACAATGAAGGTGAAAATATATTTCGTCTACAACTCAACACGCTACTTGTATAGCCTTGCCTATCCGTTCATACAACCCCTGGAACAATGCCCGGTATTCAGACAGCGCATCTACCATCAATTCACCTCGTGAATAGGCTTCAGCAATCCGGCGGTCGTCGGGAATTTCCATCAGTATCGGTATATTCTCCTGTTGGCAATATTCATGCACCCGTTCATCGCCGATGCCGACACGGTTAATTACAACGGCAAAGGGAATCTGCAGTTCACGCACCATATCCACTGCCAGCGTCAAATCATGCAGGCCGAACGGGGTTGGTTCCGTTACCAGCAGGGTATAGTCCACTTCACGCAGCGTAGTGATTACTGGACACGAGGTTCCCGGCGGCGCATCCAGAATGGTGGTGATGTCCTTGCGTATGTGTGCCTTCACAGCGCGTATGAGGGGTGGTGCCATGGCCACGCCAACATCAAGGCGACCGTGAACCAGCGTGACGCCATCAACCTCAAAGGTCTCGACAACGCCGATGGGCCGGTCTCTTTCAGTGATGGCGTGACGGGGGCATACCTTCATGCAACCGCCACAGCCGTGGCACATGTCCGGGAACAGGATAGGCGCTTTCCCGAAGGAAATGATGGCGCTGTATTCGCAGAAAGAACCACAGGCGTTGCAGCCATCGCATAACGACTCATCTACTGTTGGAACAGGAATGTTGACTGCGCTGGAACCAACGGCTTCGCCCCGTAGGAACAGGTGCGCGTTGGGTTCTTCCACATCACAGTCAAGTAACTGGACGGGTGCTTCAAGGGCACGGGCAAGGTTTGCCGATACCGTCGTCTTTCCCGTACCGCCTTTTCCCGAGGCTACTGCAAGAATCATACCCAGTGCCCTTCCACATCAGCATCGGTGGCTTCTGTGAGTGAACCGGCACGATACTGTGCCAGCGCAGCAGCGATGGTGACGCCTTCTGCGGTGTATATTTTGATATTCGCCGCATTCAGCGCACGGAATGCTTTGGGTCCACAGTGACCCGTTACAACGGCGGATGCTCCGGTTTGTTGTACTTTTTGAGCGGACTGTATGCCAGCACCCTGTGCCGCGTTAAGGTTCTGACCATTGTCCACAACGTCAAAAGATTCTGTGTCAAGGTCATAAACGAGAAACTTGGGCGCACGCCCAAAACGGCTGTCCAAGGGCGCATCAAGCGTGTCGCCTGATGTGGTAAATGCAATTTTCAATGTAGTATTCCTTGTTTTAGGGCGGCCACGCTGCCCTTGCGAACAGCGTGACCTATATGGTTCGGACCAGGTGAGGACTAACTTGTGGTATCGCCGCCTTCAATGTCGGCGATGCGTTGTTTTATGGCATTCAACTGGACCTGCAGGGATTCTGCAACGCCCCGCAAGCTTTGCGTTTCATTTTCCATAGCCACGGCTGCGTTGGGCGCCGCCGGTGCGGAAAAGCGCATCCAGCCGGGAAGTCCTGTGGCGTAGAACATATTGCGTCTGCCCCGTCCACCCCGTCCGCCGCCGAAGCCTGCGAATTGTCCGCGTCCCATACCCATGCCGCGCCCTGCTACCGGGTTAGCGAAACCGGGTGTTTCATAGCCGGCGCAATATCCTGCTGCGCGGCCTGTCATGGGACCCATACCGTTGGGTCCTGTTCTGTCTCCTCTTGGCATAATACAATTCTCCTTTCATTGTGTTTGTTTAAGTTGTGCGTACTAACGCCGCGCCGCATTTCGGGCACTTCTGCGCACTGCAGGGCACGCCGCGTTGATGCGCAATTTCTTCTTTACATTGGGGGCAAAAACAACTGCCTACAGGGCCGCCGGCTGCCGGTCCGCCCATGCGTCCTCTGCCACCGCCGCCGCCCTGACCACCGCCGCCGCCCTGACCACCGCCGCCGCCCTGGCCTCGACCGCCACCACCACCGCCTTTTCTTCCATTCATCATGGTATTCTCCTCTGTTCCACAGCGCTTTCCCTGACGTCTTCGACCGGGAGTACAGCAACCCGGCATCAGAAAATCTGGCCCGGGTAGTTGCTGTTTCAGAAACGCTGCCATTATTTCTTCTATAGTGCCTGCAATAAAAGGAAGTAGACGAATGCCCGATGCGCAAAGCATGTCCGCCATTGGTCGCGATATGGCGCCGCATACCAGCGTATCCAAACCAAGGTCGTTGATTCTTGCGACGCGCTGCACAGCCGCCAGTGAGGCGAGGTGTTCGTGATGCTCTTCCACGATGCGATTGTTTTCTATGCTTACAATCAGCAGTTCACGCGCTGTATCAAATACTGGGGATATTCGGCCATCCCATATTGCAAAAGCAACTTTCATAATACAAATCCTTTGACTGAGTTAAGCATACCTGATGCCAATTAACAAAAAAGAGGAGATGTTTTATAACGCTATGAAATATAATGGGATAGAAGGAAGTAAATGAAATGGTAATGATGAAAAATCGCAGAAATGCAACTTTATGGTGATTGTGTGGGCGCAGAAATGCGACTGTTAGTTTTTAGGGACATAAAGGACGAAAGGGACACAAAGGACAGCCCCGTAAAGTTTATGGTTCCCTTCCGTCCTTTGTGTCCCTTATGTCCTTTTCGGCACCTGCCGTTAATCCGATTTCTTCGGCGGCGTCAACCCCAACTGCTTGATTTTCCGAAAAAGCGTGCTCTTGTGCATGCCCAGTTCTTTTGCTGCGGCAAGTCGGTTGCCATTGTTATGGCGCAACGCTTCCAGAATGACCTGCGCCTCCACAGTCTGCACGGCAGTATTCATGGGCATGGGTAGGGAGTTTGCTGCAGGTGTTGCACGCAGGTGTTCGGGCAGGCATTTAATCCCGATGGTATCTCCCGCTGAACATAATACGAAGGCGTGTTCGATGATGTTTTCCAACTCACGAACATTGCCGGGGTATTCATGGGCCATCAGCACAGCCATCACTTCCGGCGTGACCCCTTCGACAGCGCGTCCCTGCAAGCGATTCAGTTTGACAATAAACCGCTCCACCAGCAGGGGAATATCCTCTTTGCGTTTGCGCAGCGGCGGCAACTCCATACGCACCACATTGACGCGGTAAAACAGGTCGCTACGAAACTCGCCGGAGTCCACGAGCATGGAGAGGTCTTTGTTTGTGGCGGTAATTACCCGCACATTGGTATGAACGGATTTCGTTGCGCCCAACGGTTCATAACAGCGTTCCTGCAGCACACGAAGAAGGCGCACCTGCAACGCTGGTGTGATGTCGCCGATTTCGTCCAGCAGCAGTGTGCCACCCTCGGCCAGGGCGAATCGCCCCGGTTTGTCTTTGTCCGCCCCAGTGAAAGCACCCGCCTTATACCCGAATAATTCCGATTCCAGCAAGGTGTCCGGCAGCGCGCCGCAGTTCACCGCGATAAAGGGCTTATCTTTTCTTGGACTCAGATGATGAATGGCTTTTGCAAGCAGTTCTTTTCCGGTGCCGGTCTCACCCTGTATCAATACGGCGCTATTGCTGACGGCAACCTGCGGTAGTATATCGAACAGGCGGCGCATATTCGGACTGCGGCTGATGATGTCGCCTATCTCGAACCGGCCTTCCAGTTCCTTGCGCAGTTCTTCCACCACGCTCAGGTCACGGAAGGTTTCCGCACCGCCGACTACCGCACCATCCTTGTCGCGCAGCAATGCAGTGGACACGCTGATGGGAATGCGGTTGCCATCCGCATCAACGATGTAGCAGGAACGGTTGATGAGCGGCTTGCCCGTTTCCATGGTATGACGCAGGGCGCAGTCCGCCTCGCACATACTCGCACGGAACACTTCCGAACAACGCTTGCCCAACGCCTCTTCGCGGGGAATGCCGGTGATGGTTTCTGCTGCTCGGTTGAAGGACGTGATGTGCCATTCGCCATTCACAGTGAAAACGCCATCGGAGATGCTTTCCAAAATGGCTTCGTAGGGTTGATTGCTCTGTTGTTGATTCTTTTTCTTCATATCATTGAGATATTGAATTAACCTCGATTGTTTCTGCGGGTTTACACGGGGTAATGCGCTTAACTTGTTCGGCGATCCAGTCAGCCTTCCAGATAACCAAAAGGCCGACAATTATTCCGACAAATGCTTGTAAGGTTAGGCTTAAAAAATTCATCTGCCGTTCATCCATCTGACTCTTCATAAACTCAGCGCTTATCCATTGGATTAAATTTGTTCCTTCCCTTAGCATCATCAATATTCCAGAGAGCCGTATCCAGAAACTATACTGTATAAGGATGGTAAGCCCATCAGGAATGGTTAATTCCTTTGATTCGCTTTCACGGAAAAAGAAATTTATTATTGGTTTACGTTTTAGGATCAGAAAATACATGATGGCGCATACGACAAAGAGATAACCACATTGAAAGGAAACCATAATCAAGAATCTACCGTCTGCAAAGTTCAAATCGGTCATGTCTTGCATCACAATGCCGATTTGCATAAAGAACATTACAAAGACCATTGGTATATAACTTACGCACAAGCAAACCAGAAGGACATCCGCTATGTCATACTTGGTTACTTTCATTGTCTTGCTCCTTTTCCTATTGAAACCAACCCACCGCAAAAATCGAGCATGCAATGAGTATACCGCAACCGCCTTCCGAATGCGAAAGAGTCCGACCTGTCCGACCTTGTCAGACATTGACGTCATACAAACGTTATAGCCTTCGGTTATGGTATAGTTTAAGTGAAGATAATTGTTTTCGAGTTTCTGGAA
>CAZBNU010000245.1:0-5718 GCA_964493075.1 uncultured Nitrospirales bacterium
AGGGTACCGGAAAATGGACCGCGGTTGCAGCCCTTGATGAGGGACAGCCGCTCACCCTCATTGGTGAAGCCGTATTTGCTCGCTGTCTCAGCGCCATCAAAGATGAGCGGGTACGTGCCTCCAAGATACTCAAGGGTAGCGTCAAGGCCTTTGACGGCGACCAAAAGGCCTTTGTTGATGATCTGCGCAAGGCCCTTTATGCTTCCAAAATCATTTCCTATGCCCAAGGCTACCAGTTGATGCGCGCTGCCGCCGCTACTTACGGATGGAATCTTAACTACGGCGGTATTGCGCTCATGTGGCGCGGCGGCTGCATTATTCGTTCTGTTTTCCTGGGAAAAATCAAGGAAGCCTTTGATAAAAATCCAGAACTGGAAAACCTGTTGCTCGACCCCTTCTTTGCGGATATCGTACAGCAAAATCAGGACGCTTGGCGTCGCGTAATTGTCAAGGCAGTGGAAATGGGCATTCCAACCCCGGCATTGGCAACAGCACTGAACTTCTTCGACGGCTACCGCAGTGAACGGCTGCCCGCCAATCTGCTGCAGGCACAACGTGATTATTTTGGCGCCCATACCTATGAACGTGTAGATAAACCACGTGGCGAATTTTTCCACACAAACTGGACGGGACGTGGGGGCGATACTGCTGCATCCACCTACATCGTCTAACATTCCTTTTTCTCATAACTCTTTGGCAGCCTGATCATTTCAGGCTGCCATTTTCATCTAAAGGCCATCGCTTCGGAAACGATCATAATTTTACAATCATTACTTATAAAAATAGATGCTGCTAACTTTCATCTAATCTCTGCCGATATACAACAACGTAATGCACAAAAATATCACAATACATATAAAAAAGAAAAGTATTGACTTTTCAGATTAAATAGTATATACTACGGCATCTGACAGGAAGTGTTGGCAGATGTGGGTGTTCATTACAATACAAGTTATTGAAAATGAAAGTCAACGGGCACTCCCCCCTGAAGCGTTAACATACACAATGTGACCATGGACTTCTTGTTTTTCTTTATTGGCCAACAACTATAGATTGCTAGACTTAACCAAGGAGATAAGGTTCATGACCTTGAAACTTGCCACCGGACTGTGGGTATATTCCAACGTGCAGGACCGCTTTTGCGCAGAAGGCTATCGCGAAGCCCCCAAACTTCAGGAAGTAATTCCTACCATTGCGAAACTTAAAGGAATTAAAGGGGTTGAACTCCGGCAGACCGACATTACTTCGGACATGCCCGTGAAGGAAGTAAAACGCCTTTTGAAAGAAAACGGCCTCGTTTGCAGTGCGGTCACAACAGTTTTGAGCCATTCCCGCCGGTTCAGTCTCGCGGGATTTGCACAGCAGCATCAGAAAACCCGTAACGCCGCCATTGACGAGGGACGTAAAGCCGTAGAAATCGCCCGCGCATTGGGTACTAGCGAAGTCACCCTCCGACTTTACACCGATGGGTTTGATTATCCTTTCCATGTAGATTATTCCGCCCACTGGAATACCATTATATCCTCTATTAAAACAATCGCAAAGTTTGCCTCACCTGATGTTAACATTGCTGTTTGCTATAAACCCCGCGAACCGCGGAAACATCTAACCATTTCCTCTGTAGGCAAGGCGCTGTCCATGTGCCAGGAAATTGCCATGAAGAATGTAGGCGTAGGCATCAACTTTTCCCATGCATTGATGGCAGGCGAGAACCCCGCAGAAAGCATTGCCTTTCTGAATCGTGCCGGCAAACTGTTTCAGGTTTACATGAGTGATTCCTACAACATGTGGGATGACATGATGGTTCCGGGCAGTCTGCACCTCTGGGAAACCCTGGAAGCGCTTTTCTACCTGAAGACCATCAAGCACCGTGGTTTCGTTACCCTCGACATCATCCCGCAGCGCATCGAACCCACCCATGCGCTTCAGATCGCCATCGGCAACCTGGCAATCCTCTGGAAGAAACTGGAGAAACTCGATGTTGCGGAGTTGCGTAAGGCACAACGCACTCTGGATGCCACCGAAAGCCAGCGTATCATTCGGCGCGTCATGATGCAGGGATAAATCATTAAGGAGTTTTTGTATCAGGAATGAATTTCTCTTCACGCCATGAAATCAGTGTATCCAAAGGAGACTGAACGCTGCTTACCGGTAACACGCAAGGACTGAAGGCGGCGCAACTCAAGGCACTTGAAAAACTTTCGAAGAGAGCCGCACAGGCAAAGATAATCGTTTCAGGAGAATTGGCACGATCGCTTGCCGCCATTTCCGCAGAAATCCAGAGACAGGTGGGCGTCATGATAGATCGGCGTGGACGAGTGTGTGCCGTCGTTGTCGGGGACGCACGCAGTTTGTTTCTTCCGGACATCCAGCGTCGTGGACGTGACCGATTATGCGGATTACGCCTGATACACACCCATCTCGCAGAAGAACCGCTTACAGAAGACGACCTCACCGATTTGGCGTTGTTGCGCTTCGACCTCGTCGCTGCGTTGACCATGCGCGCTGACGGTGGTCCCTTAAAACTGCATATTGCCCACCTTATTCCGGACAACGCCGCTGAAACCCCGTGGCAACAGTTACCGCCTGTTTCTGTTCAGGAACTCGAAGAGGACTTCCTGGAATTCATCGGCGCATTGGAAGAAGAATTCGCACGCAACCAGCGACCGCGGCCCGCCCACGATACACGCGACCGCGCAGTGTTGATTCATGTTTCAACGCTTCCGCCATCGCTGGCGCAGGATTCCATTGCAGAGCTTCGGGAACTGGCCCGGAGCGCCGGTATTGATGTGGTCCATGAAATTATTCAGCGACGACCCTTAGACCCAAGGCTTGTGATGGGTCGCGGCAAAATGCAAGCTGCCCTGATCACGGCCATGCAAAAAGGTGCAGAAATGCTGGTCTTTGACCTCAACCTGTCGCCCTCGCAGGTGCGTTCCCTTTCTGACTTTACCGACCTGAAAGTTTTGGACCGTACCCAGGTAATACTGGATATTTTCGCGCAGCATGCCGTTACCCGCGACGGGAAGCTGCAGGTGGAACTGGCGCAATTACGCTATCTGCTGCCCATACTCAGCATCCGGCAGGCGGCATTGTCCCGCCTGACTGGTGGCATTGGCGGACGCGGTCCCGGTGAAACCCGCCTTGAAATTGACCGACGGCGTGCCCGCGACCGAATCACCCGCTTGGAACGGGAAATTGAACAACTTGGTAAACGCAGGCGGTTGAGGCGCAGTGTACGCACCGATAAACGTACCCCTACCATCGCAGTTGTGGGCTACACCAACGCTGGCAAGTCAACCCTGCTGAACAACCTCACCAACAGTCAGGTGGTAGCAAAGGATTTTCTTTTTGCCACGCTGAATCCCGTGTCCAGACGTCTTCGCTTCCCAAAGGAACGCGAGGTCATTGTCACGGACACCGTAGGGTTCATACGCAATCTCCCCAAAGATCTGCTTGCCGCCTTCCGCACTACATTTGAGGAATTACACGAGGCCGATTTGTTGTTGCATATTGTGGATGCAAGCAGCCAGGACATTACGGAAAAAATGGAGACTGTTCTTGAAACCATAAGATCGTTGGAACTGGACGACAAGCCGATGATCACGGTGTTTAATAAAATTGATTTGTGTAATCCCGATGAGATTGAAGGCTTGTCAGTGCAGTATAATGGCCTGTCCTTAAGCGCCCTGAATCGTGCGACTTTTGATGCGTTACTCAATGAACTCGAGAACCGCCTGTTTCCGGCGGACATGGAGGAAACATGTATTTCATAAAAATAGTTTCGCTATGTGGTCTGTTATCATTTTCAAGCCTCAGTGTGGCTGTCGCTATGGACACCACGGAAGCGCCTACCGAAGACCGCCGTGTTCTACTCGAACGATATGCCGCGCTGTTAGAGAACGATGCGGCGCACTTCCATGATCCGGAACTGCAAGATCAGTACTTGAAAACCGTCCTTGCATTAGGGTATTACGATCTTGCCGCAGCACATTATGAAAAGATGTTGGCCGCCACGCCGGATGATCCGGATACAGCAATCGCATTGGCAGAGGCATGGATTAAAACCGGTCCCTACGGTGTGGATAAGGCCTTTGATGTACTGAAAAAAGCGGTGTCGAATGATGGGGAGGGGGTCGAGGCGCGAATGGTACTGGCAAATCTTTATCATCGCGAGGGACTGTATGCACGGGCCGCAACCTTATACGATGAGATACTGTCGCTGGATTCGCAGCATGTGCGGGCGCGTCTGGGCAAAGCTGTATTGCAGGTGCGTGCCGGCGCAATCACCGATGCGTCTTCCATTTTTAATGCGATAGGTGCGGACGCACTTGCCTATGATGTTGAAACACGCCTGATGCTGCGCAAGGCGTTGGACACATTCGAGCACCGCGGCGGATGGATTTCAGACACCGCCGAAAATCATGCCGCTTATGCGAAACTGCTGTACCGCGCCGGGCGTATCACCGATGCCGTTCTGGCAGCGCGTCGTGCGGTCACCATCACCCCCGGTGATTTTGAAACATGGAACTTTATCGCCGCCATGCAACTGCAGGTGGGCAACCTGCAACAGGCCGAGCAGGCCTATGCCAAGTCCCTTGAAGCCAACGGGGATCAACCCGAGATAGCAACGCAACGCCGTCAGATTATTGACGAACTAACACGTCGCACCATGAACCAGAAGCCATAATTAAGAACTTATACATCGTCATTGCGAGACACGGCCACTGTTTATGGCGATTGACTGAAGCAAGGCGACGAAAAACGGTTTGAATTATGATTTCGATTTGGATTTCGACAAAGACTTTGCGCAACAAGTCGAAATCGAAATAGCCATCCAAATCGAAATCGTCAAATGTTCTTGAATTTTATGCGTTGTGTTTTATAGCAGTTGCGAGACACAAGGCAATCTCATTGACGGATGTGTTATTGTGTAACACCAGATTACTTGGTGCCTCGCAATGATGATAGTAGTTCGAAAATAAGGTGATGATATCATGTTCAAGAAAAAACGCTTGTTTATGCTTGCCTGTATTGCTGCTCTCGTTGTTCTTGGCTACAATTTCGGTTGGGAAATCGTGGCGGGGTGCGTCATTGCATTTGTTGTGCTGCTTGGTTTGCTGCAGGTCGTCAAACTGGTGACGTTCACGCTGGATTTGCGGGCAATGGACACCCTGAAACCCAAATACAACTGGGATACCCAGATTAAGACTCTGCCACAACGAGAACCCCCTGCGGACACCTGGAATTTCGCCGTTCTCGGCGATACCAGGAACAATGTGTCCATTTCAAAACGGTTGTATCGCAAGTCAAAGGAGTTGCAGCCGGACATGCTGTTTCATACCGGCGACATCGTCCGGAGCGGCACGGCGCGGGAACTCATCGAAAATCACATCGGCGTCATCGAAAAGGAACAACTGCCATTCCCCGTGTTCTGTGTGCCAGGCAATCACGAACGGGGCATCTTCTACAACTTTGCCGCCTACAACGCCCTCTATGGCAGCGACCGGTTCGCCTTTATCCATGAGCACTGCAATTTCGTCGGCATCAACAACAGCGGGAAGCGGGGGATAGGCGATGAGGAACTGAACTTCCTGAAAACCGAACTGGAAAAGCCAAGCAAGTTTTCCTTTGTGTTCCTGCATATTCCCCCGGCATTTTTTGAAGCTGGCTTTGTACTGGACTCTCGTCGGCGCGGATTCAAAAAGAATGCCGGGC
>CAZBNU010000246.1:0-5711 GCA_964493075.1 uncultured Nitrospirales bacterium
GGTCGGGTTCCTGATGATTCAGTACCTTGTTCACACGTTCGCGGGATGTTATGGACATGGTGTTCCTTGCATTAAGAGAAAATAGTTATACTCCTCATTCTCCCATCATAGTACGATTCCTGTACGGTACATTTCAAGGAATGGAAATAGCTGCTGTTCTTGAATCAGAAAGAATGCAAGAAACTGAAAAAGGATTGGCTGCAGTGGAGCTATTCAAAAAGTACAAGAAACACAGAAGTGACGATGGTGGCTGTTTTAGCGTAAATCCAACATCTTGTTTTCAACCGCGTTTTCGACCAAATAAAGCATTAATCGGCAACAATCTGCGTATACTGCAAATCAACTTGTGTTACATATCCTGCGGCTTGACAATGGCGCCTTTCTCGGCTTTCAGGGCTTCCAACGCACTTTTCTGCGCTTCATAGACATCGAAGAGACGCTGGGATGTGTCTTCCTCTTTCTGCCAGGCAGTGGTCTGCAACTCAATGCGGGCAATGATGTTGTCTATGTGCAGCGAGAACTGCATAGTATAGAGTTCTTCGCTGTATTCTTTATCTATTTCGTCAGCGAAGAGCCGCTTTAGGTCGTCATACTTCGGGATGAATCCGATGGGCGTTTCGATGGCTTCCACATCGCCGTGGGCAAACAGTTCAAGCCAGCCGAGCCAGACATGCACATCCTTCTTCTCGCCAAGCAAACCTTTGCCGCTGCCGCCACGGTTTTCGTGGGTCAGGAAATAATTCAGCCCTGCAAGCACTGGCCGCGCTGTTAGTTTCTCGTTGTTAAAGAACTTCAACTGTGCATCAAGGTAATCACCCAAACCGCCAGCGATAAAGGGCGCATTCGCCCAGGGTTGACGATTGACACCGGTCGCGCCCACTTCAGTTGCGGTGGCCTTGGACACAATGGACGCGCCAATGGCAACGCCTTCGTCTTCCGTTTTGGCTACCCAGATGGGCGGCATGGTGTCGCTGTCGCGTCCAGAATAGGTGACCACCTTCACTTGTACGCCTTTGGGATCAGCGTTGGCTTCCTTGTTGTGGTTGCCAATGGCTTCGTTAAGCAGCGTACACCGCGAATTGGGATGGGACATAGGCACATCCGTCATGGCAGGTGTCCATTCCCCTTGGAAATTTGTGCCCTTTTCCGGTACCTCTTCCCCATCGCCAACCCAGCGCGGTTTGTTGTTTTCATCAATCAGCACATTGGAGAAAATAACTTCTGTACCCGGTTCGCGCAGACACTTCATCAGATAGGGGTCGCCTTCAGCATTCACATCTTCCACAATGCCAAAGATACCGATTTCCGGATTGATGGCGCGCAACGTGCCGTCTTCAGCAATCCACATCTGGGTGAGGTCGTCGCCGATGAAGTCCGTTCCCACCATGGCGGTGGTTGTCTTTCCACACCCTGATGGGGCTGCACCGGCAAAGTAGGTCTTGCGTCCACCAGGACCGGTCATACCCGTGATAAACATGTGTTCCGAAAGTTCCACGCCGTTATGCTCGTAAATGGCGCTATCGGAAGCGAACCGGTGGTTGCCCTTCTTCATGAGCAATGTATTGCCAGCATAGGTGCAGAACATGGAATAGGTGGTTTGCCAGGAACGGTCCATATAGATGCGGGCATTGGGAATATCTTCGGGACGGTTCGGTCCCTCGGAATGAACGTTGGTGAAGAACTCTCCGCGTCGCGCCACTTCCGCGTCAAAATCAGCATAACAGTTGCGATACAGCAATGCCGCAGAGTGGAGTACGTAGGTGGAACTGGAGATTTCAATGGCGGGAATGGAGGCTTTGGCGCCCACGGGACCACGCGAATAGAAACCGACAAACATGATTTTTCCCTTCATAATGCCGGTCATATGCTTCTTGATATAGGCGAGAGATTCTTCACGAGGCTCTCTTTTGGCCATGGAAGAAATCTTTTCGTCCTCATTCACAATATACAGGGTCTGCTTGACCATGCGTCCCTGGTCTTCGGGCAGATCAAAATGAATCGTATGGCCGTCTATGGCCAGAGGGGATTCCTCGCCCTTTTCGATGCTGTAGCTTCTGACAAATGCCGCGTCTTCTTCGCTGCCCACAAGCACCATTACCTTGTCGGGCTGACACATGGAAATGGCGTTGGCAATTTTGAGCAGCGCCCCTTCTGTCTCTATTTTGGAGATGCGTTCAAGATTCTCTGCATCTATTTTTTCTGCAAATAATTTTCTCGCTTCATCAATGGACTGAATGCCACCAACCGCTGAAAGAATATCAACACCATTTTTGAACGCTAACATTGTTATCTCCTTGATTAAATTACGTCACCACAGGACGCTATTTACTGTATACTTCATTCAAATATATTTATCCCTGTTATTGCGACCGCAACATACACTTCTCCTGTAACCCGGAGGAGGAAACCGATAGCAAAAAAGCCGAAGTACCTTCTCGATGGAGAATGCCTCGGCTTCATTTCTGAACCGCACTATGCCAAGACATAGCCCGGAAAGACTTACTAACCCTTAATGTGGACAATGAGAAATGCCGTGCAATAACGCTTTTTGTCCCACGTGACTCATCCTGCAGCAGACGATGTTGCAACCGTCCCCTGAGTTTCAGCCTGAATTGCCCTTGATTATATGAAACCAAGGGGGTAGAGTTCAAATTTGGCGTGAACGCTACTCGTGAACACCAAATTCTACCGGCTCATTCAGCGTAAAGAGGACGATTCGTTCGCCGGTAGAGGTGCTGATATCCGTGTGCAGGCTTTTTACCGGCTGATTCGTAATCCGCAAAATGGCCGCCTCCAACAGCGGACGGCCCCGTTCCAGCAATTCTATGCGGACCTGTTTGATCAGATCGCGCCCCCTGTTGCTGTCCTTGGCGGCGGCAAGTTGGTATTCCGCCTGGGTCAACACCCCCTTCAACCGCACCAATACCATGTCACCAATGATAAAGGACTTGGTCTCCAGCGGCCCACGCCCCATGTATTCCTTCTCAAACTTGATGATGGCCTCGCTGATTTCAGCCTCGACCTGTCCTTTTGTTTTTAATGCCATAACTGCTGTTCTCCTCGAATTGGAAATTATGGCCTATAATACCCCAACTCTCAATAATCTGCATAACGGACTACTATTTTGGTACACACAAACCGATTTCTGCTACTATAACCGTTAAACATTTTACAATATGACTTGATCTGATACTAGGAGTCACCTATGACCAGCATATATTCTTGGAATGTGAATGGGTTGCGGGCTGTAATCAAAAATGGATTCATGGAGTGGTTTCTCCAGACACAACCGGATATTTTGTGTTTGCAGGAAACGCGCCTGCTCCCGGAACAGGTACCCCAGGAATTAACCGAAGCAAAAGGCTATCAGGTATTCTGGAATCCTGCACAAAAACCGGGCTATAGCGGCACAGCGGTATTCACCAAAGTTGCCCCGGAATCCACCGATGTGCTGGGCATACCAGAGTTCGACAACGAGGGACGCGCCCTGTTGGTGCATTACAAGGAGTTTACGATTGTGAACACCTACTGGCCCAACAGCCAGGATGAGCGTAAGCGTCTACCCTATAAACTGGCGTTCTGTGATGCCATCGGCACCATTCTGGACGGACTGGTGAAACAGGGCAAAAACGTTATCATCTGTGGCGACTTCAATATCGCCCACACGGAAATTGATCTGGCACGCCCCAAGCAGAACGAGAACAATGCGGGGTATTACATTGAAGAACGGGAGGCCATGACCACGTTTCTGGCACGCGGCTATGTGGATGTGTTTCGTCACCTGTATCCGGACACAGTTAAATACTCCTGGTGGTCCTACCGGGGCAGGGCGCGGGCAAATAATGTTGGCTGGCGTCTGGATTACCATTGTGTCAACAAGGAGTTCATGGCGCGGGTTCAGGATATCAACATTTGCGACGATGTATTGGGTTCCGATCATTGTCCGGTATGCCTGACTCTAAAGACACCTGTGTGCAAAAAGCGGACTTGCAAGTCATGATACGTGTTTGCGTCGGCATCCGCGCAGCCCTGCTCGTCCTTATCACATTTTTCTTTGTGGGACTGCGTCTGTTGGTCTGGCCGTCGGCAGCCATTTCGCGGCCCTTTGATCGTATCCTGCGGCGTTTTCTGATTCGTGGCTGGGGCTATTGCTTCGCCTATGCCGCTGGACTTCGTGTTGTGGTGAAAGGTACGCCGCCGCGTCCCCCCTTCTACATGGTGTGCAACCACCTGTCCTACCTGGATATGTTGGTTCTGGCGCGTCAGACGGGGTGCATTTTTGTTTCACGGGGCGATGTGGAACAGTGGCCCTTTTTTGGGTTTGTATCCAAGTCCATTTATGTAATCTTTATTAACCGTGATGACAGACGGGATACCACCAGGGTAAATCTCTTGATCGAAGAAACAATCCGGGAACAAGATGGCATTGTAGTGTTTCCTGAAGGCTACACCAGCCCCGGCGTGGAAGTAAAAACATTCCGGTCTCCCCTGCTTCAGCCCCCGGTTGAGTTAAACATCCCGGTACACTATGCCACCATTTCCTACGACACGCCGGAGAATGGCCCCTCCCCCGGCCTGCTCTGCAGTTGGTGGCGCCCGGAACCCTTCTACGCCCATACGTTCCGGTTCCTGCACTATCCCGGCGCCGTGGCCACCATCCACTTCGGTGAACAACCCATAAGCGGCAACGACCGCAAGTCCCTGGCAAAACAACTGGAAGAGGCCGTGCGCGCCAACTTTGTGCCATTGCGGCAGGAAAAAGAATAGCAATCAAGCATTTGTATGGGAGGTATGGGAACTATAAGAAGTATTCGAGAAATGCAGCACCCGGCCAATTAGCACCGCAAATCCCATAAGTCTCATAGGTCTCATAAGTCCCATAGCCCCAAAATCAATCGCCAGATATTTCACAAAAAAAAGACTTGACAAATGCCATCAGATGGACTATAATTATAGTTGAGGTTTGTAGATATAAATTGTTGGCACGAACATAAATCAAGAAGAAAGACAAACGATGACCAAGAAATCCAACGCAAATCTGCCGGAACTGTCACGGCTTGAACAGGAAGTGATGAACATTGTGTGGCAGTTGGAGGAATGTTCCTCTGCCGAGGTGATCGAAGCCTATGCACGGGAACGGCAATTGGCGAAGACCACCATACGCACAGTGCTTACCAACCTGCGCAAGAAGGGGTATTTGGAAAAGGTGCCCACTATTGAGCGCGGTTTCCGGCTGCGGCCCGTGGTGTCCCGTGAAACAGTGGCGCGGCGCACGTTGAAGAACATGGTGGGCACCCTCTTTGGCGGATCGCCCCGGTATGTCGTTTCCTGTCTGCTGAAAGAATCGAAGTTGAGTGAAGCGGAACTGGAAGAAATCCGTCGTATGTTGAAAATTCAATCATAATGTCAGTTTCCGTCATTGCGAGGTACAAAGCAATCTCGTTATAGTACAGGCTACAGTGTAACCCAGATTGCTTCGTACCTCGCAATGACGATAGTTGACGTCTTTTATGTCGGTTACGGCTATGCCGGATTAGGTTCCAATAAGGAGGATGGCACATGAACATCGTTGCTGGAGATAGAATGCTGCAATTTTTTGGGGATTTCACGCTACTCGAACGCCTTTTCTGGGCGACCATCGAGTTGACGGTGCTTGCTGCCGCCGTCTGGGTGGGTATCCGGCTTTTCCGGAAACTGTCCCCCCGTGTCCG
>CAZBNU010000247.1:0-5692 GCA_964493075.1 uncultured Nitrospirales bacterium
GTCTTCTGTTGCGCCCGTAACGGCATATTTCATGGCGAGTGTTCCCACATAAATACCGGTCATATAGGCATTATCAGGCATGTTATAGGAAACAAAATCACGGGAGGGGGTAGGGAGTTTTAACTTACACAACGCCTGTCCGTCGAGCAAAAACCGCGCCTCCATGTCGTGTTGAAACAGGGCGGCCTTCTGCTCAAGGGTCAACCCTTGCGCCAGAACCGGAACCGCACCAAGCAACAGCATAGAAATCAACAATCGTAGCAGCATGTCAGGTCTCCTGAAAAAATCTGATTCGCCCTATTCCATCTTCTCTAAAGGCTCCACGTTACCCTGGGTATACCCGTTGGCGAGACGCACTGGCGCTGCCCAGCGAACAGCGTTATAGATCACCCTGCGCACGTGGTCGTTGAAATATATGGGGAACGTTTCGTGGCCGGGGCGAAAATAAAACACCTTGCCCGCTTCACGGTGCCAGCAGCAACCGCTACGGAACACTTCACCGCCCTGAAACCAACTGATAAAGACCTGCTGGTCCGGTTGCGGAATACCAAAAGGCTCGCCATACATTTCTGTGTTGGGCAATTCAATGCACTCGGGAACCCCTTCCACAATCGGATGACTCGGATCAACCACCCAGAGGCGCTCTTTCTCGCCGTTCTCACCGTATTCACGCCATTTCAAAAAACAGCCAGTGCCCATAAGCCGCATAAACGGCTTGGACATGTGCCCCGAGTGCAGCACAATCAGCCCCATGCCTTCGAGAACACGCTTCTGCACACGCGCCGCATTTTCATCCGTTACCTTATCGTGCGCTGTATGCCCCCACCAGGTCATGACATCCGTATTCTGGAGAATTTCATCGCTCAAGCCTTGGTCAGGATCCTCCAGTTCAGAGTAATGCACAGAAGCAATACCCGGCTGTTTCTCCAGATATTGACCAATAGCCTTGCCCATACCTTCGGGATAGGTTTCCTGGCAGCGTTTAAGTGTTTTTTCGTGTATGCCTTCATTCCAGACAGTTACGCGTATCGCATCCATCATATGTAAACCTTTCATTGTTTTATGCCCTGACCAGAACTAGGAGCGTCTTACTCCAGTGCATGATGATTATGCACACCAGCCTGCATCATAATCAAAAAGCCAGAGACAATCGTTGTGGGAATAAGTAACGGTCAGACGCTGTAGTTGTAGATATAAGTGAAGCAGTAATAACGGCTTCGGACAATCAAATCAACTATACCTTAACAGCAGAAGGAGTAGTATCATGGAAGAAGCAATTGCCGTATTTTTCTTTATGTGGTTCTTTATGTTCATGGTCATTATAGCCGCAACCTCCTGAACAAAACTCAACAGAAAAAGTCGTCTATTTTTCTATCAGCGGTTTTATAACAGGAGAAATAGCCTGCACAAAGAGATGGTTGGCTTTAAACGTAGGATGGCCATCCAGTTCAAAGTATAACGCAGCGTCCTCTTTGTGTTGTCTGAATTGTTCTGTCACTGTAAAGATGGGTACTCCGGCCTTTTCACAGGCAATCTGGATACTCTGGTCTACGCCCTTGGTTTCGATTAGCCATTCCGGCATTACGTAACCTACGCGTGCCATATTTTTCAGCGCGTGTGAGTTTACATAAGGGCCTTCAGGAATAACCACAACAGCGACCTTGCAATCATATTTGTCCGCCACGGATTTAATCGTTGCGAACCGTGCAGCAGCACGGTCAATACATACCTGTGTCCAGGGGTCATCCGGGTCCGTCGCCTTTGTGTAGGCGTCAGGATCCTGAATGGCAAGATCGATCATGTAGGGATTCAGGTTGCCCTCCATAAAAGCCGTCCTAACTTTTTCCTCCAATGCCTCAAACCGAACTCGCTGTTCTTCGCTCATGTTCTCCACAAATTTTGCTGCTGCATTTGCAGTCCAGCGCCGGTTATCTTCAGCAGTAGTCATCTGCGGCGGCATTTTTTCATGGGTCTGGTCTGCCTCGACATGTTCACGTTGCATATCCCGCACCATCCCGGCAATGTTTGGATACATCCGCCGAACTCCTTTCCAGAAATCTTCCGTGGTAGGCATGGCAGTTTCCGGTCCGGCATCACGCAGGTCGTTCCCCTGGAGCATGCCTACAAGTACAAGATCTGGCCTTAACAGGGGAATGGCGCGTTCGGCCAGTTCCGCATAAAAAGGCGGCCCGGTTCCCGGCTTGCCTAGATTCAGAATCTCGACATCATGCCCCTCTTCTCGTAATTGCACTTCCAGCAGATGGGGCCACGTCTCCTCGTGCGCCACGCCCCAGCCATAGGTATAAGAATCCCCGATGGCAAGAACTCTGAAGGCATCACCCCGTTCCTTGGGCAATTCCCTGTCCCGTATGCCGATGGAATTGATATTTGCGGTGTACTCAAAATCTATTGTCTTGAAGTGCTGCTCTGCAAAGGGAGGGAATATCAATTCAACGGTATCCGGCAGGTTGGGCGGACGCAACAGAATACCCAACAGACGATCGGCGCAGAGGGTAACAATAAACACAAACAGCACGGAAAAGACTACGAGGAGTATATTTTTAACCGGTGTTCCCGATGCGTTCATTTTCGGATTCCTTCAGATAATACTTTTGACGCTGTAATTATCCCAAAACCGTATTTCTGGAGCAACTATGGTACTTCAATCTTGTATCTTTTGCAGAAAGTCTAATAGCGCATCCGTCCATCGTCGGTATCCTACTTCACTCAGATGCAGCGCATCTTCTATGTAACAGGGTGGGTCCGGCATTCCATCTTCGCCCAGCAACAATGGCCCCAGGTCAAGGAAATACACATGATCTATTTTGTCTACTTCCTGTTCAACAAGTCTGTTCGTCGCCTGCATTGCCGGATACAATTCCCAGCGGCTGCCGCTCGGCTTGGCTCCCAGCACCACGATCCTGCTTTGCGGTGCCGCCCTACGCAGACGTTCCACCGCAGTTATGCAATCTGACGCGGCCCATTCCGGCGATTTTCCTGCGCTGATATCGTTATCCCCCGAATAAACTACAATGGTCGCCGGGCGATGTTTGCCAACAATATTTTCTGCATAACATACCAAATCCCAGTACTGCGAACCGCCGAAGCCACGATTAACGGCCTTACTGTCAGGGAAGAACTTTTCCACGTCCCACATCCGTGCTGTGGAGCTTCCCGTGATCAGTAACCCGTCGGACATGGGGGGTATGGTTTTATCTTCTGCTTCAAACCCCTGCATTGTTTTTGCCCATCTGTTTTCCGGCCATTGAAGGACAACATTATATTCCTGCCCATCTGCCTTGCATTCAGCACTTTCGAACTGAAGTATCCCCTTGTCGTACCCGTAAGGGATGATAGCCACACCGGGCAAACAGGTAATGGATGCCGGTTCCGGCACATAGCGCACTTCAATCATACCGCTTGTTCCAGCGGGAATATGCAGATGCCAGGCTTGTGCTGCAAACTGTATCTCCACATCATCAGGAATCACGCGCTCAAAGGATGCCGAAAACACATCTAAGGGGTAGGAAACAACAAACAACAGAAAAAAAGACGATGCAATCAGAATGCGAAACATATCATGATTCCCTTTCTGCGGGATACCCCGTCGTTGAAAAATAAAACCCCGCGCATGCCGACTGGCTGGTAAAAAGCGTTGTGAACCTTTCCCTCAGTAGGGGGGTGCTCTCACGGTAGTCATTCGACTTCCACTCGGGGGAGGCCTGTCGTAGGCTACGCAAATTTCGAACTCCCAGTTCACTATGAAAGGCCACGCGCATTTTTGCCATATCGGGCACGGCAGGGAAAATCATGGTTCGTGTCAAAAGTCTCATCCTGGATACCGTGCAGCAGCACAGCACCATACTCCAAGCAATCATACCATATATGGCGCGAAAAGTCCATGTTTAGAAAAGCATGATAGTGAAGTGTGGAAGGTTTTTTACTCTCTGTTTGACCCAGCCATATAGTCTGTTCTAGGATTACAGGTACCCCTAGACGCAATTCTATTTATTTTAAGATGTCACTATATGAAACAGCACAAAGGAAACTCCCCATGCGCAAGTTACTCAAAATCGTTGGCGGTCTGCTGATTGCACTTGTTCTTATCATCACCATTGCAAAAGTATGGGCTGATAAAACCTATTTCGATGACTATGACAAGAACCTTCCGTTCAATGTAAAAGTGACCGGCAGTGAAGTCAAGGACGAAACAGTGGATTTCTTCGGCATCACACGGAAAATACATTTCGAGAAAGTGCTGTTTTCCATAGATGCACGACCTGGAGAACCCATCCCGGTAATTATGACTATGCCCGTGGAACGCAAGACAAAACTTCCGGTCATTGTGTTCCTGCACGGTATCGGACAAAGCAAGGGGTTCATTGAGGAAATCTGTACACCCTTTAATGATGCCGGGTTTGCCATGACCTGTTTCGACCAGTCTATGCAGGGTGAACGTAAAATAAGAGGGGAAGGGATATCAAAAACCCTCGCCACGGTGAAGGCGTTCCGCCAGCGCCCCTGGAAAACCATCAACGACGGACGCCGCCTGATAGACTACCTGCAAACCCACCCAGAAATTGATCCCGAACGCATTTATCTTGTTGGTGCAAGTTACGGCGCGATTACGGGAACCACCCTGACCGCTTTCGATAAGCGCATACGAGCTGCTGTGCTGGTAGTGGGCGGTGCTAACATCAAGGTTATGCTGGATGCTCCCCTGATCAAAGACGGTATTAACAATGCACCTTTGCATTGGTTTGCCAAAAATCTGGTTGCATGGATGATGAAACCCGCCGATCCCAAAAACTATGCGCACATGACGGCAGGTACGCCGGTGCTAATGCAGAGCGGTTCTGAAGACACCTTGGTTACCCCGGCTGCTGGCGAGGAACTGTTTAAGGCCCTCGGCGAACCCAAAGAGATTCGCTGGTATCCCTGCGACCATCCCGGACTGAGAAAAGAGGATGTTCACATTGTGGTGCAAATTCTTGATGAGGGACGTGACTGGCTGCTGGAACAGGACAAACCTTTTCGCGCTGCAGATGAGTTGCCGCCACCACCGGTATTAGAAACCGTTCCCGAGCCTACTGCGGTTGCTGTAGAAGGCGAAGTCGCCGCACCTTGATCTAGTTTTTCATTAAAGGAAACAACGTATGTGTAGTCTCGCGCTAATAATATCCTGTACCTTGGGCGCGGCGGCAATGGATGATGTGGAGTTATCCTTCGATATATGGGACTGGACATCACCATGCAAGGATATAGTCCTGTTTAATACTTGGGTGGCGGACCTTGCAGCGATGGGCTTCACCCGTGTCGAGATCAGTGTCCCCTGGCGTATTGTGGAACCTGAGCCAGACCAGATAGGCCTGCGCTGGCTGGAAGAGCGGCTTGCTGTATGCGAACGCCACAAGATGGGAATGCGTCTGCGCATCAACAGTTATTATGGCGGTGCCGTGCCTGACTGGTATAAAGGTGCATTTTGGCAGGCAGAAAATGGCCCAATAAATCACCAGAAAATCCCGTCAATCACTGACGAAGAGTTCTGGAATCACTACGGTCCGCTCTGTACGGCGATTGCAGCAATGTGCAAGGGAGAGGATGTCCTGTTTAACGCCTTCATCGGTGTGCATGCCGAACTGAAATGGGCGGACTGGTGGCATTACGATGAACCGACCCTGGCGTTGTGGCG
>CAZBNU010000248.1:0-5692 GCA_964493075.1 uncultured Nitrospirales bacterium
AGTAGAACAGGAGGAACCGTGGCTACGAAAAGAACGATTCTGGTAGTGGATGATGAACCGGATGTGGTTGCGCTTCTGGAAACGACGCTCACCGGCGAAGGGTTTAATGTACATACAGCCTATGACGGCATATCGGCGCTGGATATTTGCAACACCGAGAAACCGGACATTGTGCTACTGGACATTATGATGCCGATGATGAGCGGCTATGAAGTGCTCGAACAGATCAAAGCCAACCCGATCACGCAGAACATCCCGGTATTGTGCATATCATCGGCGCATACCCCCGAAGCGCGTGCGCAGTCTTTCAGATTGGGTGCGGCGGAGATGATCAAAAAGCCATTCTTTCCAAAAGAGCTTGTGGCACAGATACGGCGTCATCTGCCCCCCGACGACGATATTTATTAAACGAACCCTGCACAGCATGTAGGCAGGTGTGCGCTGTGATGGGAGGTCGCATTCCCATGACGACTGCCAACAAAATTACGCTGGCGCGTCTGGCGGTATTGCCGATTTTTCTGGCTTGTATTTTCGGCTATGGGCCGGAGCGGGAGGGGTTGCGCCTCGTTGCGTTGTGTATTTACGTTTTTGCCGGCGTTTCCGACCTGCTTGATGGTTGGTATGCCCGGCGGTTCGGGCAGATTTCACGGCTGGGCGCACGACTGGACCCGTTGGCGGACAAACTGCTGGTCAATCTCGGTTATGTGTTTGTGGCGGCAAATCCCCATTTTAACCCGGGGGTGTCGCTCTGGATTCCCCCCATATTTCTTGCCCGGGACGTATATATCGTGCTGGGCGCCTATTTCATTAACGAACGTTATGGCCCATTCAAAGTGAAACCGAAGTTGTCGGGCAAGACCACCACGGCGCTGCAAATGGCCGGGATGGTAGCCGTGCTTGCCGCCATGCCGGTGGCGTTTGCGCTGCTGATGGGCGCGGTCGCGGCAACGTTCTGGTCAACCGTAGATTACTACATTGCAGGATATAATCAGGTTCAGGAGAAAAAGCAAGGCTGATGTCGCCCTCAAAACGAAAAAAAATGCCGACTGTTGCCGTTGTCGGACGCCCTAATGTAGGCAAGTCCACTTTGTTCAACCGCATCATCGGAAAGCAACGGGCAATTGTCCACAACCAGGAAGGGATTACCCGGGACCGCTTCATCAATGAAGCGCGATGGGATGACCACGTGTTCATGCTGGTGGATACGGGCGGCATCATTGAGAATCCCGTGGACGATATCACCCGAAAAATGCAGGACCAGGTGCAGCAGGCCATAGAAGACTCACGGGTCGTGATTTTTGTGCTGGACGGCCAGCAGGAACTTACCCGTATGGACCGACTGGTATGCGAATCCCTGGTGCGGAGCGGCAAACCGGTGGTGCTTGCCGTCAACAAACTGGACAACCATACTCTTGCCATGAACCGGTATGAATATTACGAGCTGGGTCTTGGCGAGCCGATGGCCATATCGGCAAGCCATAACCTGGGCATAGAAGAACTCATGGCGCGGGTCGTTGCGCATTTTCCGCCGCCCGTCCCGGTTCCTGAAGCAGAGTTACACGAGGAGGAAAAAGAGGAAGACGATGCCAAAGCAGTAAAGATAAAGCCTATTAAGGTCGCCATTATTGGTCGTCCCAATGTGGGCAAGTCCTCTTTTATCAACGCCATACTGAATGAGGAACGGGCCATCGTATCGGAAATACCGGGCACCACCCGTGACGCTATTGACGTTGATTTTTCGTGGCAGGGCAAAGATTATCTGCTGATTGACACTGCGGGTATGCGCCGCAAGGCGGGGATTAAGGATGCTGTGGAACATTACAGCGTCACCCGTTCCCTACGCGCGGTGCGCCGCGCCGATGTATGCCTGATTATGGTGGAAGCCACAGAAGGGCTTACGGAACAAGACAAGCGGGTGATCGGCTATACGCTGGAGCAGGGGACCGCATTCATCCTGGTATGGACAAAATGGGACCTTGTGGAAAACAAGGAAAAGCGATTCAAGGCGCTGGCTGACGACCTCGACCTGAAGATGGGGCAGGTGCAGTATGCGCCGCAGATGACCATTAGCAATGTGACGCGGAAACGGTTGTTCACGGTGTTTGAGTACGTGGACCGGGTGGCGCTGGAAGCAAACAAGCGGATTCCGACGGCAGAGTTTAACCGGCTTATCGAACAGATTAAGGCCAAGCATAACCCGCCCAGTATGAAGGGACGTCACGCCAAAATTTTGTACGGCGCACAAACCAGTGTGAAGCCCACCGAGTTTGTGTTGTTTGTTAATCAGACCCGTCTGTTCCATTTCAGTTACATGCGCTTCATTGAGAATCAGATTCGCGCTGCCTATGGCTTTGAGGGCGTGCCCATCCGCCTTGAACTGAGAGAGGAGAAACGGAAGCAATGACCATACTCATCCCTGTCGCGCTGGTACTTTCCTATGTTTTGGGTTCTGTGCCGACGGGCCTGTGGCTGGGGCTCCGGCTGCGTGGCATAGACATACGCCAGGAGGGCAGCGGTAACATCGGCGCCACCAACACAATGCGCACCCTGGGCAAAACCTATGGGCTTGCGGCGCTCGCTTTTGACGTGTTCAAGGGCTGGCTGCCGGTGATTGCGGCGCCGTACCTGCATACATGGGAATATCTTCCCATTGGCTGCGGCATGGCGGCCATCATCGGGCATACGTTCCCGATTTTTCTGTGGTTCAAAGGCGGCAAAGGGGTGGCCACCAGCACGGGGGTATTCCTGGGGCTGGCGCCGATGCCTATGGCGATAGCCGCCGCAGTGTTCTTCGCCGTGGTGGCCGTCACCCGCATGGTCAGCGCCGGTTCCGTAGCCGCCGCCGCCGCCATGGGGGTTGCCGTGTTTCTTTTTGACATTTCCTGGCCAGTGCGCTGGTTCACCCTTATCGTCGCCGCACTGGTGATCCTCAAACACCATTCCAATATCCGGCGCATATTGCGACATGAAGAAAACAAATTATAGTTGCACTGACTTGGTGCATTTCAGTTACCGTCCGGCCTGGTGGCTGTCCATGCCGCGTCCGAGACGCTTGTTCACGGTTGCCGATTATGGCATTGCGCTGATTGCGGGGCTGGCTGCGCTCTGGTTGTATTTGCAAACCCTGGGGCCCACCATCACAGGCGAAGACAGCGGCGAATTCGTCGCGGCGGCGTACACCCTGGGCATCCCCCACCCTCCCGGCTATCCGCTGTATTGCATGGTGGGCCATCTTTTTACGTGGCTGCCCTGGGGTGAAGTCGCATGGCGGGTAAACCTCATGTCGGCGTGTTTCGGCGCAGGCGCTGTATTCATGACAGCGCTGCTGGTGGTATACCTGACCCGAAACCGTTTTGCCGCGCTGGCGGCTGCACTGGCGCTGGCCTGCTCCCGTGAATTCTGGGCACAATCCCTCATTGCCGATGTATACAGCATGACTGCATTCTTCTTTGCCCTGTGCCTGTTGCTGTTGATGATGTGGAAGGATACGCGGAACAAGCGCTTCCTCTACATCTTTGCCTTTCTGTTTGGCCTGGCCGTTACCGTCCATTACACCTTCACCCTGCTGATGCCTGTATTCGCATCCTATGTATTTCTTGCGAACTTCGCGCCTCCGGAAACAACCAGCCGCAGCAACCGGCTGCGATGGAAGGATTACGTTGTTTTCTGCCTGGTGGCCACTGCCGGACTCCTCCCCTTTGTGTACCTTCCGATTCGTTCGCTGGCCAATCCGCCTGTGGACTGGGGCAACCCGGAAACGCTGAGCAACTTTTTCGACGTGCTGCGCCGCAAGCAGTTCGCGTTCATGTATGACCAGTACCCGCGCAGTTGGGAGCGGTTCGTGGAACAGGCGGCGGTATACGGGCGGTTCTGGCTGGGCGAGTTTCAGGTCTGGGGTACGCTGGCCGGAGTGACCGGACTACTGATCCTGTTGCAACGACACTTTTGGCACGGGCTGCTGCTGATTCTTTCCGGACTGGTCGTGGTGGTCGGGTTTATACACTGGCAGAATTTTGAGCAGACCCGTGAATGGTTCTGGGTCATGCGCGTGTTCGGGCTGCCGGCCTATCTGGTTACGGCCGTGGGCATCGGTGTGGCGGTGGAGGTCATCTGGAAACGCAGCACCGTATGGCGCGTCACGGCGGTTCTGCTGGGCCTGCTTCTGCTGGCTGCTTCGCTGCATGGGAACTGGCAGCGCAACGACAAGTCCGCCTATTACTGGACGTCTGATTACGGCAGGAACATTCTGGAGGCGCTCCCCGCCGATGCTGTTTATGTTTCCCAATCCGACCACGGCGGTTTCGGTGTGCTGTACCTGCAGCATGTGCTTGGGCTGCGCCCGGATGTGATCAATCTGCGCCATTATGGATATTTTTCGGGGCCCCTGATTGAGCAGTTGCCCGCCGCATTAAAAAAAGAGGCGGGTGAATTCCCCCGACAATCTTACGAGGCTGCAATCCTGTCGTGGATACTCAAGAACACCGATCGGCCTTTGTACCTCGGCAAGCCCATGCCGCTGCCCGATGCCCCCGGTGCGCGCATTGTGCCGGCAGGACTGCTGTTCCGGGTGCTGCGTCCCAATGAAACGGATTCCGAACAGGACTATTGGCAACAGTACCGGTGGCATACCCTGGCCAGAGAGGATACTCAGGGCGACTACACTGCAGACGCCATCCTCCATGAAATTGCCATAGCGAAGGCGCAGACCCTGCTGATTGAAACACGCGAAGTGGATGCTGAGACCGCCTTCCAAAAGAAACAGGAAGCCTTGCGCTATATTGAGGAGGGGCTGGCCGCCTATGGTCGGGACCCGATAATGCTCAATAGCGCCGGGGTGCTCTGTGCGCGGTATGGCCTATATGAAGAAGCCCGCGACTATTTCCGGGAAGCGCTGCAGCAACTGCCGACGCTGCCTACGGCAAAACAAAATCTGGAACGCGCGGAAAAACATTTGGCTTCTGTAATGCCGAGCATCACCAAAGTCGGGGCTTTGTGATGCTGTTGAAGCGTGGGTGTGGTCGAATGGTAGATTACGCGCCTGTGAACTGATTCGAGCGACAACACCATTTGGAAAGTCTTGCTTCACGCTGATGTCTGGTAGGGGTCGTAGGCGGCGAGGGCGATGGATTCGAGTTGGCTAGCCACGTTATCGGGGTTGTGTTTTTCGAGGATGGTTTCCCGTGCTTTTGCGCCGAGGGTGGCACGTAGATCGGGATTTTCTATGAGGCGCAGCAGTGCGGCGGCGTAGGCGTGGGCATCGTTGTCGGGCACAATCAGTCCGGTTTCTTCGTGGGTGATGGGGTAGGCGGCGCTTTCACAGGCGACCACGGCTTTGGCCGCCGCCATGGCGTTGAGCATCTTGATGGGGTAGCCGGACCAGGACACGCGCGGTGCTGCGAACACGGCATCCTGGGCGAGGAACCGGTGCAACGCATCAAATCCCATGATGGGCGCTATTTCTGCGGGGAGTCCCTTTGCTTTTTCTGCAGTGGCAATGATGAGGCGCGTTTCGGGGCGTTTGTTGCGCACCAGTTTCATGGCCTCGAAGAGCAGGGGCAGGTTCTGGTAGGCGTCGAGGTTGCCTGTGTAAATAACGGGCGGCGTGCCTTCGGTGTCCAGCGTGGCCGGCGCGAACAGCTGCGCGTCAATGGGCGGCGGCACAATCTTGACCTGGTCCTGTTCGCATCCCCGT
>CAZBNU010000249.1:0-2478 GCA_964493075.1 uncultured Nitrospirales bacterium
CGCTGGATCCGTGGGAGGTAACCCAGGTGGCGCTGCTCTGGAATCGGGACACCCTTTATGATCGGATCAACCGGCGTGTGGAGGAGATGGTGACCCAGGGCTGGCGCGAAGAAACACAGCGGCTTATGGACAACGGCTATGAAAAGGACATTTACCGCCTGAAAGCACTGGGATACCAGGAGATGGCCACACACCTGCGTGGAGAATGCACCCTGGCGGAAACGGTTGAAGCCACGCAACAGCACCACCGTCGCTATGCCAAGCGGCAGCTGAGTTGGTTCCGCGCAGACAAGCGCGTCCAGTGGCTACCCGCAGAAGAAGACAAGGCCGTGAAGGAATGGCTGGACGGCATGGTTGGCCTGTTTGAGTAGACTGTTCAAGCGCGTCCACTCCAGTAGGTTGGTTGCCGTTTCTGGTGGGCTATGGCAAGAACTCGAATTCGGTCGTCTTCAATTGCGTAAATAATATTGAATGGGAAACGGTACAATATCTTTTTGCGAGTACGTTTGCCAACCATCGGATAAGCATAAGGCATTGTAATGATTAGATTGAAGGAGTCCTGTAATTCATCAAGGAAGTTTTGCCCCAGTCCCGGTTGCTGTTCCTCAAAATATTTTGCTGCATCAATCATTTCCTGACTGGCATCTGAGTTTAAAACTATATGCATTATGAAATCGCATTGTGGGCACGATCAAATGCTTCCTCGACAGGGATTTCCTGCACTATTCCTGCGTGAATATCGTCCAGCCTGCGCTCTGCTTCTTCAACCCATAATGCCTCAATTTCAGCACCAGAAAGATTTGTTTCATAAGCATCAAGACTATCAATTATTTTCTTGGCAAGACTTGCTCTATCATGTACTGACAGTTTTTCAATCTCAACTTCAATTTCCTGTAATTGCATTATGTTGCTCCTGATTTGTCACCGCTATTCTTTCTGTCTAGATTGTATCATATTATTTTATCAACTTTTTCGCGATCTCTTATTGTCAGATTAGATTCGGTATTCTCACATTATCTTGCGGCCTTCCTCTATATACTCCTGATACTTCTTTTCAACGGCATAAATTTTCTCCTTAAATGACTGGTCTGTAATTTCTATATGTTTTGAAATCTGACTATCTTCCATATATAAGGCAATCATCCAGTTCTTTTCTTTTTCGTATTGTATGCTCAAGTATGTTGCTTCATAATAGGTTTCTTGAGGAAACTCCAAAACATAATCCAACTGCATTCCGATGAAGTCCTTTTTCTGAAAACGAAAATTTACAATATCAGGCGAATTAAGATATTCATACATTTCGTCTGTAATTGAGGATGTATTGTTACTAATAAGCAAGTCTACAATATTTTTACATAGCTCTTGCTTTTCTTCTGGCGCTTCATAGGGAATATCGTGTTCTTTTACAAATTTTTCCAAAAGACCAAAATCGATTTGGGACATGTTGGACACATGACATCCTGATACCAGTATCACAGCAAGAAGTAGAATAAAACACCTGTACACAGTTCCTTCCTTTCTAAAAAGTTGTTTCGAATTTCTATCATGCATACCACTGACGTTCCCGCTTAAGGTCCGACAAAATATTGATGGCAATGTCCACGTCTTCGGCGACCTGAAAATCGAACATGCCGACGCAGATAATGTCTGCGCCGTTTTCGAAGGCGTATTTGAAGCCGTGGCGTGGGTGGATGGCGCCTGCGGCGAGTACCTTGAAGGCGATCCACGGTTTTTCTATGGCTTTCATATAGGCAATGGTTTTATCCGGGTCCATGCACCAGAAATTGTCGTGGGGATTGCGAATGACTTCTTCTGGTTGGTCGGGACGGCGCGCGCTCCAGTAGTCGCCGGCGTGCAGCGTTTTTACATAGAAATCGGCATTCACACCCGCTTCTTCACAGGCGACTATCACATCGAGGGAATGGCCGCCAATCCCGCCGGGGATGCCGCGCTCTTTGATGTACGCCACCGTCTTCGCTAGCAATTCGACCTGGCCGTCCGCTACCAACCTGTCCCCCACGGCACCCTGCACATACGCCAGCGATGCACCGTTATCCACGGCACTGTCCACGGTGGTTTTGTAGTCGTCCACACGGGGATGCACTTCGGAAATCCACTGTATCTTGCCGCCTTCGTTCCAGAACCGTTTGATAATGTCGCCGGAGACGGGATTGGTGAGGATGCTGTTGACACCGTACTCCTGGCACAGATGCAGCGTCTCCAGAATTTTCTCATCTGTGTTGTAAGCCTTGAACAATCGGGAGACATACATAAGGTCGCGGCTGTGCGCCCAGCCACCGATGAGGTTGCCGCCGCAAATCACGCGGCTCACCTCCACGTCCCTGATCTTGCCTTTGGGCATGGGCATGGCAAAGGGATTCGATTCCTGGCCGGGGGTAGGATTCTTTCCCATGTGCGACAGCAGAATCTGTTCTTCAAACCCGATGCCCGCGACAAGCCCCGAAGCGGCCGTTCCCT
>CAZBNU010000249.1:2578-5670 GCA_964493075.1 uncultured Nitrospirales bacterium
AGAATCTGTTCTTCAAACCCGATGCCCGCGACAAGCCCCGAAGCGGCCGTTCCCTGTAGAAATTCCCTGCGTCCCATGATCGGTTTCATAATAACACTCCTTGCGCAAAAGTGGGTACAGGCACCGCTGTTGCGTGCCAGTCCCCATTTTTGCTTGTGCCAGCGTTGGTTGATCATCTGTAATCAGCATAGCGCATAGGGATTGCGAAATCAATTATTATGGCTCCCTGCCGCCTCCTGCGCCTTGTTAAGATACAGCAGC
The DNA here is from genome assembly GCA_964493075.1 of uncultured Nitrospirales bacterium. Lineage (GTDB taxonomy): Bacteria > Hydrogenedentota > Hydrogenedentia > Hydrogenedentales > CAITNO01 > SLFT01. Next base: position 2,840 of record CAZBNU010000249.1, read on the forward strand.
GGCAGCGCCGCTTCCGGGTTTTTGGTATGCAGCTCCATCCAGACGTCAATACGCCGCTGACTGTCAAAAGCCCGTACCAGCAGCGCGTCCAGCAACGCTGCGGTTTTGGGCGCATCCTGTATCTGGGTCAACACCCGTACATACAATTTCACGGCTTCTTGATTCTTATCCAGACGTTCCAAAGTCTCCGCGAGATGGACGGCATGCAACATATCCGTCGGGGCGAGCGCCAGCGCATCCCGATATAACTGCGCTGCCAATTCATAATCATTTTCTTCAACGGCACGCTGCGCACGTTGGGCAAATGCGTCTGCCGCCCTGGATACATAGGAAGTTTCCTGCCGTGCTAAGGTTTGCAGCCCGGCGCGACCCTGTTCCAAGTCGGCAAGATAAAGTTTTGAAGCGTTCAGGTAAAAAAGCAACTCCGGGTCATCAACCGTTTCCAATTGTTCGGCAAGCAGCACCGCCCGTTCATATTCCCCACCTTCAAAATAGGCGCGCACCCGTTGAATTTTAGGCAGCAGGATATCGGGATGGTTTTCTACAATATTTTCCCATGCCTGAATATTCCCTCCGAGGTCGCCCTTTTCAATGAAATAATGGTGTATCAGTTCCGCATTATACAGAGAATCCGGCGCCGCATTCATTCCCTTGATAAATAGCGCCAGCGCCTCTTCATCTTTTCCCTGCTTTTCCAGCGCTTCGCCCAGATATATGGGATACCAAATATTTTTGGGCACAAACGCTATCGCTTTGCGGAAATACATTTCTGCTGCGGCATAGTCTCCTGATTCCATGAGTGTCTTTGCACGTGCAACCAATATGAGCGCCGCCGGTTCAGTTAGCAGCGGCGCGTCACTGACGGTTTCCTTGATTATTGCAAGGCCTTCATCCTCCTGATCAAGCCACAACTTTACAGCACCCTGATAAAAACGTACCTCCTCACTTTCCCCGGCCAGAGCCTGTGCCGCTTCCAGCACAGACGCGGCGCTTACATAGTCCTGCAGATCATAATACGCCTTGCCCAGGTGCAACAGCGGGACAGTGGCATCAGGCTTCCGTTCATGGATATCAAGCCAAAACCGTATTTGTCCAGCGGCGTCATTCCGGGCCTGATACAGGTTGTCCACAAGCCGCGCCGTATAAGGCGACTCAGGCGCCGCAAGCAACACGGAACGATACAGGGTTTCAGCTTCTTCCTCCCGCCCCTGTTTTTCCAGCAATTCCCCAAGGTGTATCTTATGCCAATGGTCACAAGGCGCAATTTCCGTAGCCAAATGATACAGATATTCAGCCTGTTCAAAATTATCCTGCGCAGCCGCCTCTTCGGCATAACGGGCAACAGATTCCCCTGCCGGAGAAGCAAAATCAGGGTCCAACAGTGCGGCACGGGAAATATACTCCAATCCCGCTTCCATTTCTCCCCTTTCGCTCAATAACTCCCCGTATAAAAACAACTGCGGCGGATAATCCGGCGTTTCTTTCAGTCCCTGCTGCAATGTTTCAATAGCAGCATGAATATCTCCTTTTGCTCGATAGGCCTTTGCCAAGTATAACAGCGGCAACCCTGGATTCTGCCATTTTTCGGTGTGATCCCGTACATAAATCCATTCATCAATTCGCTGCTGGTGTCCATAGTACTTCGACAATATCGCATCCATCCTAACGAACGTTTTGGGCACATTATTCATGGTCAATACTACTTCTCTGTACAACTTCAGTGCATGGTCGGGATTATACCGCTCCATATAGTCTCCAATGACCAATAGATCAAATATCGTAGTGGCCGGCGACCAATAAATAGGCATGTCCGGATAGAAGCCTTTGTTCGAGGATACCACGCTGCCTTTTGCTGCAGTGTTGGTCCATTTTTCATAGCGCAAAGAAACTTCTTCTGGAACGTCAAGTTCGGCACAGATCATGCGCGCCCGGTGGGTGATTGTTTGCCCCGGTTGCGGGTTTTGCACCAGATACTGCCAGTCCCAGGCGCTTATCGCCGGAGGATTTCCCCAGTTCCATACCGCAAAACGGATGGGCGCACATTTTTCAAACATCATGACATAGCTTAATACTGTCTGCTGTCTGCTCTTGGGTATGGCCATGTCAAGCAGCCCATAATAGAGGGGGACAGTAAAAAAGATATTCTCGTCCGTGATGATGTTGAACGCACTTGCGCCATCTTCCACGGGAAGCTGTGGAGCCCCCTGACAGGCAATTGTGCCGCCAAACTGTTCCTTTTCTATTGTTGGGCCGTATTCTATCCAACCTTCCTTGCCATCAGAAATGCCGGGGAAATGGATCGCATGGTCTTTAAAATTACTGTGGTAACTGGCCCACATGAACCCAGCGTATCCAAGAGGAAACTGTTCCTTGCCCAAGACTGTTGAAAATGTGAGGTCAATGGCATCATTATCCTGGAAGCAATAGGTCATTTCAGTATCTAAATCCCAGGAGGCACTGTGTGCTGGCCATGAAACGCGCGCCATGCCCGGTGACTCAATGCAGAATCGCATCGGGTCAGTACGCGGTGTAAATGTGACGCGGTGATTATCGGCTTCAACACCAGAAAATATGTGCTCGTAATTCAGGGACGGAAAATGTAATATCGGTTTAAGCGGCACTTTTTTGTGGGTGAGATGGGTGATTCCGGCACCTTTTGTTTTGTCACGGGAAGCGACAAACCAGCCGTACAAATCACCCCCTCCAAGAAAGGCATAATAGTTTTTGTTTTCGGCAACATCAAACCAAGGCGACTCTTCTTTTTCCGGCCATAGCTCGGCACGCCTGAAAGTTACTGTGATGCGTTTGTGGTTGTCCATGTCAACAAACTG
>CAZBNU010000250.1:0-5644 GCA_964493075.1 uncultured Nitrospirales bacterium
TCGTATTGGGGCGCATAATACCAATTGCCGCTTTTGTCGCCGCGCCGCCATTCCAGCGTGTGGGTGTGACCTGGAAAAGGTTGCGTGGAGAACAGCAGTCGAAACCCTTGCTCGGCATCGGGAATGTCCTTTACTGCCTCGTCTATCAGTTCAGGAATCCCGGAGACAAAGGGTTCTTTGTTCAATCCCACAGATTCATCGTCAATCACCCACGTGCCAGCGTATTTGTAAGGTGCAATCACCATGATGGCATTGCCCGAGACCATGATGGTCTCGCCTGATGGACGCACAACAAAAACATCGAACATTCCCTGATACCAGGCAATACCGCCTGCAATCCCTATCGCTACTGCCACGATAATCGAGACGCGCCACACTTTGATTTTGTTCATTACATACTTCCTTACATTGAGAAACCAACGCGGGCGCTGCCCGCAACCCAGTTCACATTATAATAAGATTTTTGTCGCCGTCATTGCGAGGTACGAAGCAATCTCGTTAACAGATAGACCGTCATGTGGCATCAGATTGCTTCGTACCTCGCAATGACGGTGGCTGTTGTTTTTCTTTTTGGTTCACGGTTTTTGTGTGATTTTACACAAAGGGCTTCTGGTAAACGTCTACTCCAGTTCTTTTATGCGGACATTTCTATACCATATCCGTTTGGCCTCGTCCTGAAAGCTGATGTAGCCTTTTGCGGGCCTGTCTTTGAGTACAGAGGTGCTGAGATCGAGGTCAATAACCTGCTCACCGTTGAAGACCACCTTCAAATTGTTATCAATCAGCGTAATGGTATATCGGTTCCATTCACCGGCGGGTTTCACCATATTTTTCGTGGGACCTACCGTACCGATGACGCCGCCACAATCGTGGTTGCCTACCTCTTCCTTACCATAGGTATCCAGTATCTGCACTTCAAAACCGCTGGCTACGTGATCTTTCAAATCGCCTACGCGCATAAAGACACCGGAGTTCCCTTCTGCGTTGAACTTGAATTCCAAATCAAGGATGAAGTTGCCATATTTCTTTTCTGTGGTCAGATAGGCGTCATATCGCTGCCAGCCTTCTTCGCCCGGCCTGGGTTTGAGCGTGATGGTATTTTCGTCTTCCACCACCCAGTTCCCCGTGGTGTTCCATCCGGTCAAATCCTTCCCGTTAAACATGGGCACAAAACCTGCGTCATCGTCGCCATAGCAATTAACGCCTACCATGAGCACGACGACCATGCATTGAAGCACTGTATTTACCTTCATTTTTCGTTCCTTTCTTTTTCTTTTCGTTATCTAAATCATCCTATTGTTTTTCCAACAGGTGTTATGTACACAGTAAACTCATCCTTACCATCAACCCCAAGCAGTGTATCACACCCAGCCTGATCATAAGCGGCAATGGCGCAGGCGCCTGCATTGATGCTCTGGCAGGCAAGATAGAGATTTTGGCAGACGTGACCGGCATCGAGGGCAATGACTTTGTGCGCGGCCAGGCCGTAGCGCCATTCCATGCGTTCCGGGATAGTGGTCCAGAAGAAAGTGACCGCAGCGGATGCTACGAACCGCTGTCCGAGACATGCCAGTGCGGCTTCATGACCGATATTATCATCAAGGCGCAGTTGCGCCAGAGCGTTATCAAAAGGCAGGTAACGGTAAAGCCCCGGTTGAAGGGAGTCCACACGACTGACGGCGAGATAGGTTTCGAAGGTATGGCGTGCCCCCGCGGAGGGAACGGTGCGCAGGGCGCACTCCGGGCCCAGTACTTTGCGCACGCCCTGTGTGGCGTATAGGAGCATAGATAATTCGTCAAGGGACAGGGGCGCATTGGTGTAATTGCGGACGCTTTTACGCTGGAGAATGCACTCCCCCACTGCTTTGTTTCCAAGCCTTTCAAGCGTCTCCTTTCCGTCCGGTAATGCAATGCGTAGAACATCTTCCGGACAGGGTTTCTGTAGGGACGGCGGCGGTAATCCGCGATTCTGTGCGGTCTGTGAAAAATCTATCTGCAGCCGTATACTGTCTTTCAGGAAGTAACGGTTTTCTTCAATCGAATTGCATTTCATTCCGACGTTTCTCCGTAATTACACCAGTATCACATACAAAAGAAAAGTAAAAGCGAAGGCAGTGATTCCCTGCACCAGTGTTGCCAGCGTGTGCGCTTTGTAGGCGTCGCTGACGCGCATGCCGCTGAACTGTGTCACGACCCAGAAATAACTGTCATTGGCGTGGGATACGGTCATGGCGCCTGCGCCGATAGCCATCACCACGAGTGACAGTTGAACGGGCGATACAACGCCCATGCCCTGCAGGAAAGGCGTTACCAGCGCGGAGGTAACCACCAGCGCTGCTGTGGACGAGCCTTGGGCGGATTTGAGGCATGCTGCGATAATGAAGGGTATTACAAGCACAAAGGGCCCGGAAAATAATCCGCCTTCGGCGATTCCTTTTATCAACTCCGCGATGGGGGTTGCACTGATGACGCTCCCGAAAGCGCCGCCGGAACAGGTAATCAGCAGGATTGGCGCAGCATGATGGATGCCCGTGCCGATCCAGCCGGACAGTGTTTCTTCCTGGAATCGCGGCAACAGCAGGAACGCAAAGAGCAGTCCCACAAACAAGGCGTTGGTGGGTGTGCCCAGAAAGAGCCCGAATGGGGCACCAACGCCGTCGTATCCGGAAAACGTAATAATAGACCCCATGCCGATAAGCAGGACGGGAACAACAACCGGCGCAAGGGATTTCCTGATTGACGGCAGTTCTTGCCCGGATAATTCTGTTGTAATCGCCGGTATCTCGTCGTGTTCTCCAGCGATTTCGATGCGGGACGCCATGCGTGTTGCCCACAGGTATCCAGCAACAATGGTGGGCACCGAGACAAGCAGCCCCATAAGGATGACCATGCCGAGGTAGTCCGATACGCCGATGTTTCCCGCAGCGGCAATAGGGCCGGGTGTCGGCGGTACAAGCGTATGGGTGGCATAGAGGCCGGTAGCCAGCGCGATTGACATGGAGGCGAGGGGAACCTTGGCTTTTCTGGCGGTAGCTTTGTTCAAACTGGAAAGAATCACATAACCGGAATCGCAGAAGACAGGAATGCTCACGATGGCGCCTATGAGGGACATTGCCAGTTGCGGACGCTTTGCGCCGACTAACCGGATGACCACTTCCGCCATGCGCAATGCTGCGCCGGATTTTTCGAGGATAACCCCGATGATGGTGCCGGTCACAATCACCAGCCCGATATGGCGCATCAGGTTGCCGATGCCAGTGTTGACCGTTGTCGTTAATTCGTCCAGCGGCATACCCGCCAGGATGCCGGTCATATAGGCTGCCGCCATGAGCACCAGGAATGGGTGAATTTTCAGAAACGCCGTACCCACGATGATAAATAGAACGGCAGTGATCAATATGACGAGGAGCAGCGGACCTGTAATCATGTAGTATCTCCTGCTTTGATGTAAACACACCGGGGCTTTGTAACCCATGATACCACTTATGGGCGCTTTGCTGAAACACGAATGTATGGTATATTAAAGATGTACGTGCTTAAGGCAAAACGCAGGAAAGATATGAGGAGTCCTATAATGATAGCAGCAGAACGCACGAGATTGCGCTATTTCATGGCGGTTGTTCTTGTAATTTTTATAACCTCTGGCTGTATGAAACGGAATACCATTACCGTGACCATAGACCCGCCGGATTCGGGAACGGTGCTGCTGGAACCGCAGCAGGACGAATACACGCCGAAGGAACCGGTCACCCTGACCGCCACACCGAATGCGGGCTATCGTTTCAACCGATGGCGCGGCGACATCAATAGTTTTGCGAATCCGTTGTCGGTGCTTTGGGAAACCAATACCTTCCTTTCAATACTAATGGCATCGGTACAATGTACTCCCCGTGCGCCGGAAAACCTTATGCTGACCGCCGTTTTTGTTCCTATTGATGAGAGCGAAGGCGAAACGGAAGGCGAAACGGAAGGAGAACCGGTGGAAGGCGAAAACGCTGAAGGCGAGGGTGAAGGGGAAATTTCGGAAGGTGAGGGTGAAATGGCTGAGGGTGAAGGCGAAGGAGAGGTTTCGGAGGGAGAAACAGAAGGCGAAATTATTGAAGGGGAAGTTGAGGAGGAGGGCGAAGTGGAAAGCGGCCAGCTGGTGGAAGTGCCTGTCGGTACGTTCAAAATGGGGCGTCCGTATACCGACACTGGCGAGGGAGATGAACTGCCGGTACACGATGTGGAACTGGACGGGTATACCATCGGGAAATATCCGGTGATGAACAAGGAGTTTGTGGCGGTGCTGAACTGGGCGCAGGCTGCGGGGTATCTCACCGATGAAAACGATGCCCCTTATGCAGGCGTGGGCAGCGTGTACGCTTATGGCAAGCCCGTGGCGTTCACGCAGGACAGCAACGGATATGCGCAGATAACCTACACCGCCGGAAGATTTGAAGTGCGCATCCGGGAAACCTCGGACGACCTGTATTTCCGCATGGACCAGCATCCTGCGATATATGTAACCTGGTACGGTGCGGTAGCCTATTGCAACTGGCTGAGTGAAATGGAAGAACTGGAGCCTTGTTACGATACTGCTGACTGGACACTTATCGAACCCCGTCCGTCCGGGTACCGACTGCCCACGGAGGCGGAGTGGGAACGGGCGGCAGCCTGGGATGCTTCCGGCGAAGGGAAGCACTGGCGTTTTGGCATCAGTAGCGATGAGTTGTCATCAGAACGCGCCAACTACCGGTTGCCCGGCACCGTTTATGCCAATCCGATTCAGCTGAAATTGCTTCCATACACCTCCCCTGTGGGCTGGTACAACGGCTTGAATCCTGTTAGCCTGGCATCACCGGACACGTCCACCATAGACAGCGCTACATCTGTGGGCGCTTACGATATGGCGGGAAATGTTTATGAATGGTGCCATGATTGGTATCAGACCAACTACTATACAGTATTTTCAAACGATCCTGTGCCCAATCCCACGGGGCCTGTTTCCGGGACGGAACGTGTTTTGCGGGGCGGCACATGGAACCGGGAACATTGGACGTGTCGTGCTGCCTACCGTGATTCCCAAAAACCGGATGTGTCCGCAAACAACACGGGGTTCCGCGTTTGCCGAAGTGAATAAGAGGGACGAAACGAGTCCAGTTCTTTAACTTGGTCTAGCTGATATTTGTTTTCAAGTATGACCTACAGACCACGACTACCGTCATTCCCGTGGAAACGGGAATATAGAAGATACAAGAAGACCTGTTATCGCCAGATGGATTCCCGTTTCCACGGGAATGACGCTGCTGGTGCTTACTCTTATGATATTATTCTGGATTGTAGGCAAAACCCGCGTTAGGAGTAAGCAGATCATGAAAATAACAACATCAACATCCAGGGATACCTTGACTACCCTGCTGTTTTCCCTGATTTTACTGTTCTTTTTCCAATTAACCGGCGCGTGGATTGAGAGCATCTACCGGATGAGTCTGGTAAAACTTGCTCCGGGGAAGGAATTGTACGGACTGCTGTTACTCTTGCTTCCTTTGCTGCTTCTTTTGTTGCGGGAAAAGAATGAGCGCCCTGTTTTGTGGGGTACCGTGTGTATTCTTTTGGGGTGTCGTCTGGTATTTCCGGGGTTGGGTGCGTCTCTCCAAATTGT
>CAZBNU010000251.1:0-5611 GCA_964493075.1 uncultured Nitrospirales bacterium
CAATACCTGTTGCGCTTCATTCCAGAGTTGTGTAGAGTTATCTTGTTTCATGATGGATTTCCTGTGAGTTTTATGAACTTTATGTGACTTTGAGCGACTTTAAGATTAAGTCTTTATATAAAAGCAAGTTATCTTAATTTTATGCCGTCAATCTTAAAGTTAATCTTAAAGTTTCTTAAAGTTAATCATCTTTTTTTATCGTCAAAATTAAACATAACATATTTTGGTTTGGAATGAACGATGAAGTTCTTTTCCTCTTGTTCCCAGGCTGCGCGTGGGAACAAGATAATGGCGCTTGCAGCGCAGTTGTCACAAACAAAAAAACAACGTTATCGTCATTCCCGTGAAAACGGGAATCCATTTGGCGTTAACAATTATTCCTGTATCTTCTGGATTCCCTTTTTCACGGGACGGTAGTAGTGGTTTCTAGGTCAAATTTACAAAAAATTGTCAGCCAAGCTGGCCTAAGGGCCTAACGGGAACCTCGACAGGTTCCTTGTGCATTTTGATGTGTAACAGTTTACACGATATTGCAATGTGATTTACACACGGGTATTTACGCGATTGACCGCCGAAGCAGGGTTTTCCCAGTGTGGTTTTGGACTATAGTGCCGCGTAAGATTTACATTGCGCCTACCGTGTGCATATTTATTCTTTGAAGCGTATTATGCTACGCTATCGCTGGCGGTATTTCGGGGCGCTTGTATAAATCATTGGATGGGACTGGAATGTCAAAAAAACGGAGGAGAGGCATTTTTATGAAAGATGGTGCTTATTTGCTGAGTTTACTGCGAAAAGCCGAAGATATGGCATCACTGACGGTTTCTTCCATGAACCTGTTGCAGGATACACTTGAGCAGCGGTTTTATCAGGATGGCGAACTTATCTGTGAGGAGGGGGATGTTGCCGACTGGATGTTCATTGTGGACCGAGGCGAGGTGGCCGTGATCAAACGTGGTGATGATGATGCTTTGGTGGAAATATCCCGTCTGGAATCGGGTGATTTTGGCGGCATGATGAGTCTTTTTGAACAGGTGCCCCGTTCTGCGCGTCTCGAGGCGCGTGGGGAAACGGTACTGTTTATCCTGCATCATGATACCCTTGAAAAACTGCTTGAAAAGAACCATGACCTGGGTATGGGCATCATGGCGTTTATGAGCCGGTGCATGCGTCGCGATTCGGAAAGACTGGCGCGCCTGCGCATCGCCTCCCTTGATGGCCGTTTCAGCATGGCGGTCTTTGATTCCAAACCATACACCGAAAAGATTTTTCGAAGTTGCAACAAGGATCGTTTTGCATTGCAGTTCTTTGAGCATCGTTTGACTCCGGCAACGGCTGCATCAGCGTTGGGTTTCGACGCGGTGTGCGTTTTTGTGAACGACAATGTCAATGCGGATGTGGTGGAATGTATCGCAGGGTTTGGTGTGAAACTGATTGCGCTGCGTTGTGCCGGATTCAACAATGTTGATCTCAAGGCGTGTCAGGAATGCGGTATTGATGTGGTGCGCGTTCCTGCCTATTCGCCTAACTCCGTTGCGGAACATGCCATTGCGTTGATGATGGCGTTGAACAGGCGGGTGCACCGTGCCTGGGCGCGTGTGCGGGAGGGCAACTTCTCGCTGAACAACCTGGTGGGCATGGAGATGAACGGCAAGACTGCCGGTGTAATTGGCATGGGCCGCATCGGGAAGTGCGCTGCCCAGATACTTGCCGGGTTCGGTTGTAATGTTCTGGTCTATGCGCGGCATCAGGACCCGGAAGTGGCGGCCATGCACCGCGTAAAGTACGCAGACATGGACACCCTGTTGCGGGAATCAGACATTATTTCCCTGCATCTGCCTTTGACGCCAGAAACCCATTACATGATAAACGGGGAAGCCATTGCGAAAATGAAACCCGGCGTGATGCTTATAAATACGAGCCGCGGCGGGCTTATTGATACGGTGGCATTGATAGACGGGCTGAAATCGGGTAGGATAGGCAGCGCCGGTCTGGATGTTTACGAAGAAGAGAGCAACTATTTCTTTGAAGACCGTTCCCACACAATCATTGACGATGATGTGCTTGCCCGGCTCATTTCTTTCAACAATGTGATTATCACCAGCCATCAGGCATTTCTGACTGATGAGGCGCTGGGCAATATCGCTGACACAACTTTTGACAACCTTGTGGAGTTTGCCGCTGGCAGCCGGGGCACGGCGCTAAACAATACCGTGCTGCCTCGCACATGATGTGTTTTGAATGTGACTGTTTCAGGTGATACACTCGTGAACGAGAGTATCCCTGAGCATCAACAAAAAAGGAATATATCATGTGCGTAGAAAAGATTTTTCCCGCCCGAAATAGGTACTTCGTCTGTCTGCTGGTGTTGGTTTCTTTTGCCTGGACTGCCGCCGCAGAGAAGATTGTCCTGCCGGAGACAGAAGCGGGCCTGGTGGCTCTGGAGTTGCCGCCGCCGTTGCCCGAAGGCATCACCAATACGGGCGACCTGCTTATGCAGGTGGCCTTGGAAAACCTGACCAAACTCGATTTGGAAGAAGCGGGCGAGGTGCCGGAGGAGGTTGAGGAAATCAAGGACATCCAGTATGGCGACGGAGACGGTGTCCCCCTGCTTCTGGATTTGTACCTGCCCCGTGACCGTAAGGAACCCGTGCCGGGATTGATTTTTATTCATGGTGGCAGCTGGTCACACGGTGGACGTTCCGACTACAAGTATTACGCGATCCGTTTTCCCCAGATGGGCTATGCTGTGGCGACGGTGTCGTACCGTTTGGTGCCCAAGGCGATTTTTCCGGCGGCGGTACACGATGTGAAGTGCGCTGTGCGGTGGATGCGCGCCAACGCTGAAAAGTATGGCATTAACCCCGATAAACTTGCCGCCATAGGCGGTTCGGCAGGCGGGCATTTGGCCATGATGCTGGGGTATTCGGCGGGTGTGCCCGAACTGGAAGGCACAGGCGGACACCAGGAATTCAGCAGCGCTGTGCAGGCGGTGGTGAACCTGTACGGGCCGGTGGACATTACCCTGCCGGAGCACCATGAGAATCCCGCGCTTTTGGCCTTTTTTGGCGACAAACATTTTAATGAAGCGCCCGACCAGTACCGGTTGGCGTCGCCCATTACCCATCTTTCCGCAGATGCGCCGCCGACTCTCACCATTCATGGTACGGACGACATGACTGTGCCCGTGGATCAGGCAGACTTGCTGGCGGAGCGGTGTAAGGAACTCGGCGTATACCATGAATATCTGCGTCTGGAAGGCTATCCCCATACCCTTGACATTGTGAAGGAAATCAACGCCTACTGCCGCTGGCACATGTACCGCTTTCTGGACAAGCACCTTCGAAAATAAACGGATTTGCTTATCGGTAATCACGGGGTCAACCGCATTAGGCGACTGATTGGTTGAGGTGCGACCCTTATAATTAGTATTGTTGCCAGTTTTAGGAGGACAGGAGGAATTCGGAGGAAAAAAATCGTACAAATCACCCTTGTTATATGTTGAAAAGGGCAAAAAATATGGTAGACTGTACAAGTGTTACGGGCGCTTTTTCCCTGAAGGGATGGTATGTTTTTGCTTGCGACGACTGAGGAGTGAATGCGATGTTAATGCAACGAGTTGTGATGTTGGTAGTGTTTTTTTGCGGTGTGATGATGGCGGCCTCGGGGGCAATACCAGGAAATGTGCCACCCATGGCGCTTGTGGAAGAGATGCCGGGCAGTGGCAATGGCCAGATATACATTATGCCTGCCATGTCTACGCCCTCATTGAAGAACGGTGAAACCGCAACCATTCAGGCGGTTGTGCACGCGGTTGCGGGCGTGGCTTCTGTAGAAGCGCATATTGATCGGGACACCGGTGCGCCAGTATGTTTTGACCTGCCTGTAGATATTTTACACATGAGCCCTGCCGCATCCAATAATGCTGCTGCTGATCTGTGGTACACGGAATGGACTGCTTGCGGTCTCGAAGAGGGGTATTACCGTGTTGTTATCACGGTTAAAGACAACGCAGGAAATTCTTACACAGACCGTTCGCTTCGTTTCACTGACCCGATTGCAGGCAACAATGTTGTGGGTACGACCAGTTATCTGGGTGATCCACAACAGCAGGGATACATTAAAGGTACCCAGTTCGCCATGCTTGAACCGGGAATGGTAGACATTGTTCATTTTTATTCTCATGAAGCCGATGGAGAGGTGCGCATGGGGCTTTATGACGATAGCCCTGACCCGGTTTTGCTTTGGCAAAGCGCGCCTGAAGCCAATACGGTGACAGGTGGCTGGATTGATATTCCTGCATCGGTCTTACTTTCAGTTGGGAATTATTATATAGCCTGGCAGGTGTATACTACGCAAGCGGTGCCAAGTTATGCGTCGGGCACTCCAGGTGACGGACTTCAATTAACCTATGCATGGGATGATTTCCCAGCACTGCTTGAGTTTGGCACCGCCACGGAGCCAACCTATACGCCCGACCTGTGGAGTGCATACATTACCTACACAGGACCGCCAGCTACCCCCACTGACCCCAGCGCAATGGCTATTGAAACAAATAGCATTACCTGGACCTGGCAGGACAATGCTGACAATGAAAGCGGATACAAAGTGTACGACGGGCCCGGTGCAACTGCCCCGCTTGCAGTGACGCATACAACAGGCGCGGATGTGGGATCGTGGCAACATGCAGGACTTGCCCCCAATACGCAATACGCGTTTCAGGTTGCGGCAACCAATGCAGTAACAGATAGCGCCAAAACAGTCAGTTTTTCGGCATGGACTTTAGCAGCGACCCCTGTCGCGCCTGTAGTGAATAGTCCCACGACAACAACCCTGAACTTATCCATCAATGCAGGTGACAGTAATCCGATTGGAACGGAATATGCCATTCGTTGCTTGACTACAGGACAGTGGGTGCAGGGAGATGGTTCTCTTGCTGCTTCTGAAGACTGGCAAACGGCGGCAACCTGGGCGAACACCGTGGTTACAGGATTGACAGGCAGCACCAATTATTCCTTTGCTGCCAAGGCGCGGAATGGCGTTGGCATCATTACTGCAGAAGGTGCTTCATCAAGTGCATGGACGCAGGTAACGCTTGCTTACACCGCCGGATCAGGCGGCACGATTACAGGGGCTTCACCGCAGTTTGTGAATTATGGAGGTACTGGCACAGAAGTGACTGCACAGCCAGACGCTTGTTATTCATTTATTGACTGGAGCGACGGTTCCACTGCCAATCCACGTACCGACATCGGTGTAACAGCAGATATCACCGTGACGGCGAACTTTGGATTTATTGATCTTACAGAGCCCGTTATTACGTGTCCTCCCGCACCGGCAGCGCTTTCCCTGAATGGCAGTTGCCAGGCGTTGTTGCCAGATCTTACAGTATCTGCTTCCGCAACAGACAATTGCACGGCGTTCCCTGTCATTACCCAATCGCCCTCCGCTGGAACGACGATTTCCACCGACACCGTTGTGACACTTCGGGCTACCGATGATGCAGGCAACTTCGATGAATGCGCTGTTACCGTAACAGTTGTTGACGACACGAATCCCGTTATTACGTGTCCTCCCGCACCGGCAGCGCTTTCCCTGAATGGCAGTTGCC
>CAZBNU010000252.1:0-5590 GCA_964493075.1 uncultured Nitrospirales bacterium
ACGATATAAAGTTTTGCCGATTCAATTTGGAAAAAGGAGCCGAAGTGATGAAAACATTAGTAGTTTTGCTGACGGTGGTGTTTCTGGCGGTCATAGTGACAGCACAGGAGCCTATGGGCGGATTCACCGTGGAAACCGAGTTTGTGCGGTGGGTGGTTGATGCCGCGGGGCATACAGCATCTTTCCTGCAGAAGGTGGATGGAACGGAACTGGTGAAGGAACAGTCCCGTCCGTTTTGCAGTGTGCGCATAGGCGAGGCTGTTCATACTGTTACTAAGGCTGTGAAAGAAAGTGAAAACCTTCATGTTTTCTTTGGGGAATCTGGGGTGGAGGCCATACTGGGCGTGGAAACCAAACCGCAGTATTTTATTGTCAGCGTCATTTCTATCAGTGATGTGGATACCGTGGATGAAATGACGGTGCTTGATGTGCCGCTCGTTCTGGCGGGAACCCTTGAAGAATCTTTCGCGGCTGCTGCATTGGCGTTGAACTTGCAGACCAATGTTGTCGCCATCCCCGGTCCGGCGAAGGAACTGAAGGCGTCCGCCTATAAGCGTTTCGGCATCCCGGGCGCTTCGGTGGCGGTCGTGGCATCGCCTATGCCTTTGTTTCGGGAGATCATGAAAGAGGTGGTGGCCAGTGCGGAGGGCTTGCCCCGTCATCGTGATGCGAGCGTTGCCCCCATTGGCGGTCCCTGGGCGCTGGACACGCCGGGCAATCGGGGCTCGTATCTTTTTGACTTTGGCACGTTAACGGAAAAAACGGTGGACAAGTGGATCGAACTGCTCGGGCAGTTGGGGTTCACCCAAGTGGATTTTCATACGGGCACTTCGTTGCGTTTTGGCGATTGCATGCCCAACCCAAAACTCTTTCCCAATGGCCGTGCAAGCGTGAAAGCGGTGATAGACAAATTGCATGCTGCGGGCATTGCTGCGGGGCTGCATACCTATGCGTTCTTCATCGCCAAGGACACGCCGTATGTGACGCCAGTGCCGGACCCGCGTCTCGGCAAGGACGCCACCTTTACCCTGGCGGCGGCAATAGATGAAACGGCAACTGTAGTCCCGGTGGAGGAGTCCACGGCTGATGTATCCCTGGCAACAGGGTTCTTTGCGCGGAACAGCGTTACCTTGCAGATTGACGATGAATTGATCATCTTTTCGGGGGTAACAAAAGAGCAGCCCTTCGCATTCACCGAATGCCAGCGAGGCGCGCATGGCACCACAGTTACAGCCCACGAAGCGGGTGCGCCTGTGCATAAACTCAAGGAGTGTTTCGGGCTGTTCACGCCGGATGCGGATTCCACGTTGTTGGCAGAGATAGCGGCCAACACGGCGGACACCTTCAACGAGTGCGGCTTTGACATGATCTATCTGGATGCGCTGGATGGTGAGGATATCCTTGCCGGTTATCAGAATGCCTGGCATTATGGATCGAAATTTGTGTTTGAGATTGCCAACCGGCTGAACCGTCCTGCCCTGTTCGAGATGAGCACGTTCCACCATCACCTGTGGTATGTGCGGGCGCGCATGGGCGCATGGGATCATCCGGCCCGTTCCCATAAGCGGTTCATTGACCTGCATTGTGAAGCAAACAGGTCGGGGGCAGGCATGTTCCTGCCTATGAACCTCGGCTGGTGGGCGGCAAAGACCTGGCAGGATGGCGTGGCATCGGTCTGGTCGGAACCGACCTATCCGGACGACATCGAATACCTGCTCTGCAAGGCGCTCGGCAACGATATGTGTCTGTCGCTCATGGGCGTGAATCCCGACAATATCGGCAATGTCCCCTTGTACCAGCGCTTGCTGCCCATGTTCCAGACTTATGAGAACCTGCGGCATAGCGGGAGTGTACCGGAATCCATAAAAGCGCAATTGCGAGAACCTGGAAAAGAATTTACACTGGAAGCGGATGGTGCATTTCGTCTGGTGGAATACCACAAGCACAAAGTGGACTCTGGCGAAGATTCCTGGACGGTTGCCAATTCCTTCGAACAGCAGCCGGTGCGACTTCGCATCGAAGCGCTCATGAGTGCCGCCCCCTATGATTCCGAAGAAGCGGTGGTGATTGAAGATTTTTCTGATGTTGACGGGTTTGACCTGCGCAAGACGGCGGAAAATGTGAGCGCCACCTTGGAGCAGGACACTGACAACATCAAGGTTGGCGACCAAAGCGGCAAGGTATCGGCGAGCAATGCCGGGGAAGTGCGTACCGGCGCCTGGGCGCGTATCGGGCGCACCCAGGAACCGGCTCTGAACATTGACGGTAAACCAGCGCTGGGGCTGTGGGTGCATGGTGACAACAGCGGCGCATTGCTGAACCTGCAACAACTCAGTGCAAGGCACACTACGGCGGGCGGCGTTGGCGACCACTATATTACGCTGGACTTTTCAGGTTGGCGCTACTTCACCCTGGTGGAGTTTGAAAGCGAAAATGTAATGAGCCTTGGTTGGCCCTATGGCGATTCCTACAGCGTGTACCGCGAGCATGTGGACTATAAAGCAATCGAGTCTTTCTCGTTGTGGCTGAATAACGTGCCGCCTGGAGGCAGCGCTACCTGCCTGCTCAGCCCCATCAAAGCATTGCCGTTGGTAGAAGCACCCGTAAGCAATCCCGTACTCACCATCAACGGCGCGACAATCAAATTCCCTGTGGAAATACCCGTCGGCACCAGCCTTGAATTTCGCGGCATGGATGCCTGCTACCTGTATGGAAAGAAAGGTGAACTGCTGGCGGAAGTGAAGCCCGAAGGCGGGGTGCCCATGATAAACGCGGGAGAAAATACGGTAACATTTTCTTCAAATGCAGAAGGCGAAGCGTCTCGTGCACGGGTAACACTGTTTATGATTGGTGAGACATTGATTAAGGAGTAGGTTCTTGCCTGTCCTCTATAGTTGGATTCGAATCTGTGATCGCATATTTTTCGGCGGTGTCGCTTTTATCAGCGATAAGACCTAAAATAGTAGTGTTAGTGTTGGTTTGTACAAAAAACGGCTGCTTACATTTTTTCACCATTTCTTTGTTTTGGGACTTGGGTAAAGCAAGTCGGAAACCGCTGTATCTGCAGGCGCCCTCTGGGATACTGCCCAATGCGTTTCCTGGGCGACAATAACCCGAGTACCCACCCCAACTGCCTCCAGGCATAGTGCGGTAAGAGTCTACCAGTGCTATAGTCCACTCGTTCACATTTCCGTGCATATCGTAAAGCCCCCAGGCGTTGGCTTGCTTCTCTCCGACGTCATGGGTGTTGTCATTGCTATTTTCCTGATACCAAGCCAGATTGCCCAAGGTGGACTCATCGCTGCTTCCCTGACCACTGTTTAGTGTAAAGTCGTTAAAATCATTCTTTGATCCTGCAAGGCAAGCATATTCCCACATTTCCAACGAGGGGAGGTCAAGACTATCCAAACCTGTTTTGCTGCGTATAAGGGAAATAAAGCCAATGTTGTAATTACCAATTCCTGTGATGGTATTCCAGGACACCTCCTCTACTGGTCGCATGGGATTTCCAGAGAAACCGCTAGGCGTTTTTCCTGTCACCTGTTGGTACTGTTGCTGCGTGATTTCATAGACACCAACGTAGCTTCCATCCGGCAGTTCGCGCAGAATGATTTTGTTTGTCTTGTAGTCATCTTGGGTGGCGTCTATTTTGTCAGAATATACTACTGGATAATTTTCGGCTTCGAGACCCCCCGAAACATCAATGATGAGATAGCGTCCTGCTGCGATGCGTTCTTCATCGGAGATGCGCAGGAATACCTGGAAATCATCACTTTGCCTGCTGGGAGCATTTTCTTCGGCAACCCAGGTAAACGTGTATGTTCTGGGTGCGAATGTGTTGTTTTCAATATTTCCTTCAACAAAATGCTGCATTGGAAAATGCTGATGTGTAATTGCGTCATGTCCCCAAAGTGCAATCCAACAGGAAGTATCGCCCGGATGAGAGAATGTAAAGGTTGCCTTCACATGGGTAACCGGATTGCCTACTTTTTCCCAGGATAACGATTCAATCACCGGAACCATCTGTTTCCTTGCTCTCTTTTCGAGAGCGTGCCTTAGTTCCTCAAAGTGGTAACGATAAATACGCCAGGCATCGCGGATCTGTTTTCGTTCACCATGGAAATGCTCTCCGGTAATAAGGTTAAGGGTGTAAACCATCAGATCATGGATACTACTGAAGTTGCCTGTGCTTTCTTGCTCGTCTTGTTTATGGTTTATAAGGGAGATAAGCCCTTGTTTCAATAGCCGGTCATCATTAACAAACATGGTCATGGCAGGGACAGCTTCATAACCAAGCGTTATCAGATCGCTACAGATTTGGTTTGCATTTTTCTGCCAGGTTGCTTTTTGAACAAGTTCTTTGACTTCCCAGTAAAGGGGCGGTTTCTCGAAGCGGAGTTGTCCGGACTCATAACTGTCCAATATTTGTTGTTGGTTGAGGACTTCATCTTTGATTTCGGACCAAAGGCTGTCGGTAGCAATCTGAATTGCCCACGAGGATGAAGCAACAGGCTGGCCGTTGTTTAGAAAGATGATGACCGTCTCTTCGTTGAGTTCCAGAAGACGTTTTGTGGGGATGTACTCATGTGCATAATTAAGATCGTGCCTGAAAGCTAATTTATCTTCGAGGCATGTACCCTTACCCAATTCAGGTTTCTCGATAGCAATTGTAACCCGCTTGGATTTTTCCTTGGTACCATCCTCTACCGTTAGCTCTTCAACGGGGATTCGCAACGCTCCTTTTACTATTGTGTCCGAAGCTGCCACATACCACCAAAGACGAAAGGGTTCCTCATCATCTTCAACAGATGTCGCGCTGGTAAGAGTAACAGTGGCCAAACTAAGCATCGTTAGAAGCGTGAAATATCGCACCATTCATCTCCCTATATTTCTGACGCAGATTTCATTACAGATTATACCCAGTTTCGTTTGTAACCACAATCTGCATATATAACGTATGGGCACCACATCTGTTCAATCGGTTTTGAAATGAGGGGGAATGGAGGGGGGACATTTTTGTCCCCCTCAGGCGTCATGCCGGGGACAGGAATGTCCCCGCTCCGAATCAAGGCAATGTTGTGTAAGGCTATTTCTTTTGACAGCGCACGGCACAGGCGACATCGTGGTCGGGACCGGTTTTTGTGAGGTGTTGGGTTTCGTGTTTGCAGCGTTCCTCGGCGTAGTCGCAGCGGGGGTGGAAGGGACAGCCCGGGGGCGGGTTAATGGGGCTGGGTGGTTCGCCCTGGGGTAGTCGGCGTGTTCTGCGTTGTTTGGGGTCGGGTATGGGGGCGGCACCGAGGAGGGCAATGGTGTAGGGGTGCACCGGATTCGCAAATAAGGTGTCGGCAGGCGCGGTTTCAACGATGTGGCCGAGATACATGACTGCCACATGGTCGGAAATGTGGCGCACCACGTCGAGGTTATGGCCGATGAAGAGGTAGGTCAACCCGAGCTTTTCGCGCAGTTCCTGGAGCAGATTGAGAATTTGCGCCTGAATGGACACGTCAAGGGCGGACACCGGTTCGTCGGCAATAATAAAGTCCGGCTCCACTGCCAGGGCGCGGGCGATGCCGATGCGCTGCCGTTGGCC
>CAZBNU010000253.1:0-5483 GCA_964493075.1 uncultured Nitrospirales bacterium
TGGCCACGCAGGAGAGTAAATCCGCAGAGTAGGAATCGCTTATGCAAAGCGTGCGGTGTTCCTCTTTGTGTTGCATCTCAATCGGATGCTGCTGCTGACATCGCTGCATTCAGGGCTGCAACAAAGGCTTCCGGGTCTGAAGGACTTACAACGTATGTTCCCTCTTTCGAAGTAATGGAAACGCCATTTGTTGCCCGATTACAAAATCCACGCTCAATCTTCTTGGGGCCCCAACCCATGATCCGGTTGATGCTATTAATCCGGGAAACCGCAGTGATGTCAGTCAATGCAACGGAGCGTTGAGCAACGAATCCTGAACGCATTTCCAGCACCTGTTGGTTAATCCGATATTCAGTCCTATAGCAGGCGTGTATCATCATTAAGAAATAGCAGGAAACAACACCGAAGTTCCCAATGATGGCAATGGCTAGCCAAGGTGTGTCTAGTGAGAGAAAAGTGCAGAGCGCGCCAGGCGCTACAACAAGAAAAAGCAATATGATATTTACCAGGACAAAGTAATTGCTGGGTTTGGGCGAATCCTGAAATACGTTCTCGCCAATAGCAACGCTTGGTGCATACTCCCGCCAGTGCGGATAAAACATGACAGCCGAAAAAGCCAAGATTGTTAAAAGTGCAAGTCCGTATAGCATTGATTTTCTCTTTACGCGTCCACTTCCCAGCCTTTTTTGAATGTTGGCTTGATAAGCGCCTGGGCAGCAGGTGCGTCTTTGCAGGTCATGGTGGTGTAATCCCAGTCGAACTCAGAAGCGCTGCGATAGGCGACGTTGGCAAGCAGTACGGCTTCCGCTAGGGGGCCGGTGTAGCCGAAGTTGCAGGTGGGCGGTGTGGCGTCGCCTTTGCAGGCGTTGATGAATTCTTCATGGAATCCGGGGGATTCAGGAATGAAAGGTGCGGGCGCTTCAAAGTCTTCAAAGTCTTTTGCCGGCAACAGTTTGAAGTCGTCGAAACCGCATAACAACATACCTTTTGTTCCGATGAAAAGGTTGTTTCCTTTTGCCGGTATCTTCATTTCGCGCAGGATGGCGGGACCGCCTTTTGCCTGATGCCAGTGCAGTTTCACGGCAGGGCGGTTGCCTTTTGCCGGGAAGTCCAGGGTGGAATGAAATTCCTTGGGTGTCATTTCCGGGTGAACTTCCTGACCGCCAGCACTGACATGGGTGGGATAATCCAGGTCAAGCGCCCAGAAGGGGATGTCGAGAATGTGGCAGCCCCAGTTGCCTGTTTCGCCTGTGCCGAAATTCCACCAGAACCGCCAGCCGTAAGGGGTAATGTTCGGATCATAGGGCTGATGTTCCACGGGACCGAGCCAGAGTTCGTAGTCGAGCGTATCGGGGATTGGCTTCTCTTCCGCGATGCGCGGCACCATGCCCCGTTCGCTGTCCACCCAACTGTGCACTTCCGTGACGTCGCCTATAGCGCCGCTCTTGATAAGTTCCACAATACGGCGCATGCTGGGCTTGGCGTGGCGTTGCGCGCCCAACTGCGTGGCAACACCCTTCTCTTTAACCAAATCGGTGATGGTGCGTGTTTCCCAGACCGAATGGGCGAGGGGTTTTTCCACGTAGATATGTTTGCCGTGATTTAACGCCATGTAGGCCGGATGGAAATGGGTATGGTCGGGTGTGCTGATGGCGACGGCATCAATGGACTTGTGCATCTTGTCGAACATAACCCGGAAATCGGTGAATTGACCGGCTTTTTCAAAGTTTCTATAAGCGGGGCCTGCCCGTTCAAAATCCACATCGCAAACAGCAACAATATTTTCTCTGCGCAGTCCCTTGTAATTAAAATCACCCTGACCGCCAATCCCGATGAGGGCGACGTTAAGTTTGTCGTTGGCGTTTAAGGTCTTTGCGATTGCCGGCCCGGTAGTCATTGCTGCGGCGCTGAATGCCGCGGCCTTTATGAAAGAACGTCTAGAAAGTCTGTTACTCATGAATAGTCTCCTGTGCGCGTTGAAATAATAAATCTGTCTAATAATACCAGACCATAGGGACAAAGAAAAAGATTCATAACTGCATAGGTGGTTGCAGAACATCAAGAAATATTATTGCACACATCGTCATTGCGATCCTTGATTTTTGTTGGTGGCAATTGGCAAAAGAAACGTATGC
The DNA here is from genome assembly GCA_964493075.1 of uncultured Nitrospirales bacterium. Taxonomy (GTDB): domain Bacteria; phylum Hydrogenedentota; class Hydrogenedentia; order Hydrogenedentales; family CAITNO01; genus SLFT01. Next base: position 2,136 of record CAZBNU010000253.1, read on the forward strand.
GCCGGTAAGTCCCGGTAGGGACGGTTGATAGCGGGAACCGTTGACATTTCCTCCCACTGGTAAGTCCTGTAGGGACGTTTGAAAATGATGTATTAGATTATGGTTATTCAATCGTCCTTACAGGACGAACGTCGGGGTAACGTGCACAATCCCGCCACTGAACTGGCGGGCTACTATCAATTGTCCTTTACAGGACATAAAGCCCATTAACAGAAGGTTACCGAAAATAAATAACATAAGAAAAACATGTGCTTCGGAGGGGGGACATTCCTGTCCCCCGAAATCTTGAATTTCCAAAACGACCGCGTGCAGGTCAGGGGACAAGAATGTCCCCCCTCCGAAGCACACAAAGTCTTTCTTTTGCGAATCGCCGCCAACAGCGGTCAAGGATCGCAATTACGGGCTATCTAATCGAAGGAAGGTTATGATATGGGGTACAATACGAGAAGTCAAGGGAAAATGAGTTTCTGGATTTTAGTTTCAATTACGAAAGGGTTGGTGTAAATGAAGAAGGCATTTATTGGTGTGTTTCTTGTACTTCTGATGGTAGGCGTTTTCACGGCGAAGGCAGAAGATAAACCTGAGGCCATTCAAACGGGCAAGGGGCATTTGTTTGCCTGCACTGATTACTCGCAGAGCAAGGTGTTTATCGTGAATGACGCCGGGCAGATTCAGTGGGAGTATGATGCTGCCAGTTGCAATGACCTGTGGGTGCTGTCGAACGGCAACCTGCTGTTTAATACGGGGCACGGGGTGAAAGAAGTGACCCGCGACAAAGAGATGGTTTTCAATTATGAATCCAAGAGCGAGATTTATGCCTGCCAGCGGCTGAAAAACGGAAATACCTTTGTTGGTGAATGCAACAGCGGGCGGTTGTTGGAAATAACGCCTGACGGGAACATAATCAAGGAAATTAAACTGCTGCCCGACGGGGCGGATGGTGGTCATGCTTATATGCGCAACGCACGTGCTTTGGACAACGGCAACTATCTGGTTACCCATTACGCGGACGAAGTAGTGAGGGAATATGATGCCGACGGCGAGGTGGTGCGCGAAATTGCTGCGCCGGGTGGACCGCACAGTGTATGTCGTTTGCCGAATGGCAATACAATCGTTTCCTGCGGCGACATGAAACAGGCGGCGTGGATTTTTGAGATTGATCCTAATGATGAGATTGTCTGGAAAATCGATCAGAAGGAATTGCCTGGTATTACCTTCCAGTTCATGACCGGGTTTCATCGGCTGCCCAACGGCAACACAGTGATGTCCAACTGGCTTGGACACGGTCATTTTGGCGAAGAACCGCATATCATGGAGGTAACGCCTGATAAGAAGGTGGTGTGGACTTTCCAGGATCATAAAAACATGAAGACCGTTTCCAATGTGCAGTTACTTGATGTACCGGGTGACCCGGTTAAGGGTGAAGTGTGGCACTAACACAAGCGTTTATGCATACCCGTGGATTCCGGTCTTTTTGTTTCTGATTCCAATCAGAAACAAAAAACCGGAATGACGCTGGTGGTAGTCTATTAAAGGATACAAAACCTTTCTGTTAATAGCGAGAGAGCGGAACTTAGGAATTAACTGGTATTCTGGAAAGGAAAGGGAATGATTCGTCGGAAGAAGTGGCTTGTTGTATGCGCGGCCTTTTTGCTGTTGGCCGCAGTGCTGGCGGTGGCCGCATGGCAGGCACAGAATGCGTTTCTGGGGCCTGATAATGGTCGCTACTTCGATTCCGATGGCGTTCCGATTTATTATGCGGAAGCAGGGGAGGGCGTACCGCTGGTCTTGCTTCATGGGTTTGCGTGTAATGGCCATTTGGAATGGCGGAAGAACGGGGTGATCGAAGCATTGAGCAAAACGTATCGGGTCATTGTGCCAGACCAGCGGGGTCACGGGCGCAGTGACAAGCCCCATACTCCCGAGCAATACGGCGTGCAAATGGCGGAAGATGTGGTGCGTCTGCTTGATCACCTGAACATTGAAAAGGCGCATGTGCTTGGCTATTCCATGGGCGGGTTCGTTACCCTGAAACTGATTGCTCTGCATCCTGAACGGTTGTTGTCGGCTGCACCCTGCGGCGCGGGGTGGGAACTTGTTACAGATGAAAATATGGCCTTTGGCGAAGCTGTTGCGAAGGCGCTTGAAACCAGAGATGGTTTCGGTCCTCTCGGTGAGCGGCTTGGTTTGGAAGATGCCCCACCAACACTGTTGGACAAATTGATGGCCATCGTGGCGCTTGACTATTTCAATGAACGTGCGGCGCTGGCGGCAGTGATGCGGGGGATGCATAAACTTGCAGTGACAGAGGAGGCGTTAAAGAATAATGCCGTGCCTGTGTTAACAATAATAGGCAGCAAAGATGGGCTTCTATCAAGTACAGAATCGTTGACCGGAAAAATGAAAAATCATGAACTCGTTGTCCTGGACGGTAAGGATCACATGAACACTCCGGATACAGAGGATTTTCTTTTAGCACTACAATCCTTTCTGGAAAACCATACTCCTGAATGATCGTTATTTGGAAATCAGCACAAAGTATTGGAGTAACAATAATAAGGCAAGAGATATGAACAGACGAGATTTCTTCAAACGTACCTGTGCATTGGGAACCGCTGCGTTTCTTTCGCGTCCGTTGAATTTGAGTAACGCTGGGGCGGCTTCGACTGAAAAGCCAAACATCCTGTTCTTTCTGGTAGATGACATGGGCTGGCAGGATACGTCAGAACCGTTTTACAAAGAGAAAACAGAACTTAATCAGCGTTACTACACCCCGAACATGGAGCGGCTGGCGGATGAGGGCATGAAATTCACACAGGCATACGCCTGCGCTGTCTGTTCGCCTACCCGCGTCAGCCTGATGACGGGTTTGAACGCGGCGCGCCATCGGGTAACCAATTGGACGTTGCGAAAAGATAAGTCTCCCGACCCGAAACATAAGACGCTGGATATGCCGGAATGGAACGTCAACGGGCTGAGTCCTGTACCCGAGATTGACCATACGGTTTATGTAAAAACGTTGCCCATGTTTTTGCAGGAGGCCGGATACCATACGATTCATTGTGGCAAGGCGCATTGGGGCGCTGATGGTACGCCGGGTGAAGACCCGTTGAATCTGGGCTTCGATGTGAATATTGGCGGGCATTGTGCAGGTGGGCCGGGCAGCTACTACGGCAAATATGATTTCAGCGCGGAATGGCGCAACGAAGACCGAATATGGGATGTGCCGGGGCTGGAAGCCTATCATGGACAGGATATTTATCTGACCGAGGCGTTGACGTTGGAGGCCAATAAGGCCATTGATAAGGCCGTTGAAGACAAGAAACCTTTTTACCTGTATATGTCCCA
>CAZBNU010000254.1:0-5454 GCA_964493075.1 uncultured Nitrospirales bacterium
TAGTGCCATGAAGAATTCCCTAAACGACAACAAAAAAAGCCCCCGCAGGTATTGCAGTCTGCGGGGGCGTAGATGTTAATTTATCGGGTTACGGGGCGGGAGGTGGAGGTGGCGCAACAATGCTCACTTCAACCGTATAAGTAACAATTTCCTTATTAGTTCCTTCCACTTTAATCCCATACTCGCCGATAGTCGCAGGGGTTACATTAAAATCTTTTCCCGGCTGCTCTATGGCGGGACTACCTTCAGACCACCAGGAAAGGGTGACAGGCGCGCCGCCGGTACCGTTTAATTCGATGTGCAAATGACCACCAGCCAGAATCGTATCTAAATCTGGCTGTTGAAGGTTGACTTTGTATAAATCGCTGTCGCCAGGCCACAGTTCCTGTTCGCCGCTGTCGCCGGGGATGGCAATGGCTGGCGCGAGTGGCATGTCCACGCCAAAGTTGCCGGTCGGATTGATGCCCGGTTCCAGGCGCAGTGCGATGGTGTAACTGACGCTGGCTTCAGCATCAACACCTGCGTGACGTACCGCAATGAGGTATTCGCCTTCCGTCGGTACGGCCGCCCAGAAAGTGTCATTCTGATCTTCAAGTGCGCCGCCTTCGGGCCACCAGGACGCGATAACATTATCTTCCGCGCCGTTGGCGGTAACCGTTACTTCCAACTGGCGGCCAGCCTGGGCATCTGATACATTCAAAAGGAACACATCGGAATCGCCGGGCCACAGTACACCGGATCCGCCTGCTGCAACGTCAATGGTTGTGGCAGCGGCCGCATCCGCAGCAAAATCGCCTGTCGCATTCCGGTGGTCGTCTTCAGCAACGGCAACTGTAAACGCGGTTTCCAGCACATTCTCATCCACTCCGGAAGCAACAACATAAACCGCTGTGTCGGGGTCCTGATTGTCATAATAGGCAACGAGGCTCTTGGGTTGCAGACTGTCCACCGGCCAGGCATCCGCTGCTTCCACATCAAAGCCGGTTGCGCCGCCATTAATCGTCCAGACTTCCAAAAGGTTGGCACCTTCGGACTGCACCTGATACAGGAAGTGTTCCCTGGGCGCGGTAAATGTCAGCATATCCGTATCGGTTTGCCATAAAGTACCCTGGCCACTACCGTTAACCGCTACCGTGGCAGCATTCGCGGTATTGGCAAGGTGTGCATCCACATGGTCATCGCCAATGACAGCCACGGAATAGGCGCCCATGTCCAGTTTGAAGGGATTTAACGGTTTCTGTACCATTTTCACCGAGAAGGGGATGGTCTCCTCCATCCTCGCCGTCTGGAAGATAGCCATGTCATTGCGGCCGTCAACCTCTCGTTGCAGGAATTCAGCAAGTCCCAATGCCACGTCGTCCAAGGGTTCATCCTCGGTATTGCCGCTGACATTGAGACGCAGGTCGAAGTCGCCCCGTGTTTCCACCCAATAGGTGCTATAGGGCGCAGCATCAAAATCAAACCAGTCCTCATCGCCGCGAGTCAGGTAACCGGCAACGGCCGATTCCGCATTCAATGCAGGCGTGTCTATAGTTGTTGCCAGTGCAGGCAGGTTGCCGTGGTCATCAGCGAAGATGCGCAGCAGATACTCACTGCCAAAGAACTCCTGATCCGCTGTAAGGTCTACATGTCCGGATGCGCTGGGTTCACCCACCAGACTCACCAGAATGTAGTAACGCCCCGCATAGGGTGCATACAGGGGTTGCGGCAGGCAACTGTCGCAATCCACCACCTCGCAGGTAATGTCTCCAAGCGGGCTGTATACCAATGCCGTGACATGGCCGCGACTGGCAGCCGGTTCCAGAAATTCAATCATATAACTTGTGTCATCGGCGGCATCAAAGTAGAACCAGTCGTGTTTGTTCACTTTAACTTCGCCCTTAAGGTAGGGGGCTTCATCGGTAGCCGGGTTGTAGATGGTGAGCGCATTAGCGTCGGCGCTATCGGCAACGGTGCCCACCTGAATGTTATAGGTGCGTACATCGTAATAGGCGGCGAGGGCCACCTCATCGTCTTTGCAGTTGGGTAGGCATTCGAGCATACGGGCTGCTTGCACCACTACGTAGTAGGTGGTTGTTTCTGCTGCCACAAAACTGGGGATGGCAATGGCTTTGTTGGCCGATTTCATCCCTGTTATGTCGTGATCGTCATGCACGTTGGGATGTTCCCAGTAATAAAAATCCGGCTCCACGGGGTCCGTGGTCCACAACATAATCGCCATCTGTCCCTTGGCTTCGGTGTCCACCCCTTTGAACAGCATGACATTGACCGGCGCATTACCGGAGGCATAAATGTAATACTTCTGTCCGGCTTCTGCGTCAAAGCGGTACCAGTCCCAGTTGCCCGTACCCAAGTCCGCGTTCATGGTCATGGGATCACCATCAACAGCCAGGAGATACGGTGCGGGATTCAAAGGTACCTGTATCAAACCCGTCTCGCCAGGTTGCGTAATTGCCACGGGACTTGGCTGCGGACAGCCCATTAGCAGTACCGCCAGCAGCGGCGCTGCAATAACAGCAAACGACAGTAACCGCCAGTTTTTGTGAAAAACAGAACCCATCTTCATAATTCATCCTCCTGTATCTTACCGGAAAAACAGTAATCCCAAGCCTATCCCGGGACGCTGTTGACCACACGAATTTTCATTTGCAGGCCCCAAAAAATTACAAAAAAAACTTCTATTGCCTTTAATACGCAAATGCTCGCTTTCCCTAAACCCTGCCTCCAAACCCATCCTTCCTCAATCCATCCCATCTACGTTACATGGGACAGCAACAGTTTACCTGAACCTTATGTACATCGTACCACGCACTCGCCTGAATTGTCAATCCTATTGTTTGTTGAAGCTAGAACCTTTTTTGATACACATGACAATAGGGGCGTCCGTTTTTCTTTGCGTAATAATCCTGGTGGTAGTCTTCAGCCGGCCAGAACGCATCGGCTTTAACCACCTGTGTGGCCACATTGTATCCCTTCTGGCGCAGCACTTCTATAAGGCGCAATGTCACTGCTTTTTGTTCTTCGTTGGTGTAAAAGACTGCTGACCGGTATTGGTCGCCAATATCCGGTCCCTGCCGGTTTACCTGCGTTGGGTCGTGGGTTTCAAAAAACAATCGCGCCAATACTTCAAAACTGGTTTGTGCAGGATCAAAGGTGACCTCCAAGGCTTCTGCATGTCCTGTTGTGCCGCTACAGACTTCCTGGTAAGTGGGATTCTGCGTTTTTCCGCCGGTGTAGCCTACCCGGGTTTGTAAGACACCGGGTAGTTCCCGAAAGAAATACTCCACGCCCCAGAAACAACCACCAGCGAAAATGGCGCGGTCTGGCTTCATGGGCGTCTGAGTTAACTGTTCAGGCACAAAATTAATGGAGAGAGAATTTACGCAATGACGGGTATTTTTAGGGGTGAGCCCCTCACCCAAAAAGACGTGTCCGAGGTGTGCTCCACAGTTGTTACATAGAATCTCTGTGCGCATGCCGTCTGCGTCTGGCACCCGCTTCACAGCGCCCTTGATTTCATCGTCAAAGCTGGGCCAGCCGCAGCCCGAATGAAATTTAGTGTCCGACTTGTATAAGGGGGCATTGCATCGTTTACAGAGGTAGGTGCCAGGTTCAAAATGGTTGTTGTAAATACCTGAGAAGGGCCGTTCCGTACCCTTATGCACAATTATTCGTTCTTCTTCACGGGACAATTCATTGAACTGCGATGATTCGCCTGCACAAAGCACCGATAGCAGAATATTTAGTGTTATCATTCTGTTTTCTCCTTTATAGTAGCGTCTAGCTGCTTAACCCATCGCGCCGTTTTTGTATTCCCGGCGGTTATCCACGAAGGTCACGAAGGGGGAAGGAACAAGATGTTAACGACGGAAAAGAAAGGGAAATAATAAATATACTACTATGTTTTAATGAAAGAATATTTTGAAAAATTGTGAATACCTGAAATGAAAATGCTTTTCTGTGTTTTTTCATGAAACTTTATTTGCCGTAGTGGTATTGGTACAGTAGCGGTCACGTTAGAGCGTTTTTTTTGGCGAGGCTTGCAACACATTGCGGTTTCGATGGTATAATAGAGTGAAGGTAATTGAAACTATGGGTTGCACGCAGCGATTTGCGCGCAGGATAAGGAGATATATATTCGACGGCACGTAGCAGGTGTTGTTGTTCCCACCAGGGAAATATGTTATGAGTGAAAGCCCTCAAATACATTCACATCTTAAGTTTACACTGGCGGTAATACTGATTTTTCTTGCGCTGGCTACTGGCTCTGTGGCAGAATCTATATCCATACCGCCAGAGTCGGTAGATGACCAGAAGATTTTCTGGGGTCTGGCGAGCAAGTTCGAGAAGCCTGGTTCCGTTGATTACGTTGCCTTGGTGACAGCAACCGAGGAATATCAACAGGCCAAGAAAGTTGAGAGTGGTACTGCCCGCTATTGGATACTGGTGAATAAAGCCAATGAATCGGCAGTGCGTGCGGTCAGTGCCGTTGGCAGTGAGACGGATTACGACCTGATTGTATTGAAGGGCTATCTTGAAGGCTTGGACCCTCCGATTGAAACGGAAGACATTACCGAACTGGCGCTCGCGAAATTACAGCATTAGGAAAAAATTTGAGCGCATGACAGCATTATTCCCACCCTATGCAGGATACAAAAAGAAATGCCGCGACGCATACTGGATGTGCGTTGCGGTTTGTCTTGTTCTGGCACTGTGTGGATGTGCAACGTCCCCTTCCTCTACAGGTATTTCAGACCCTTGGTCTACTTCTATGGGGCATGGGCCGGTCGGTTCCGCCCATGCGAGTGACCCCGCCACTGCCGCCAAAGAACTTGCTGTGGCGCGGCGCATGGTGCAGGCGGGTGAATTTTCTCTTGTGATACCGCGCCTTCAGCAGATTATCAGCAAATATCCGGGTGACTCTGCCGCAGTGGAGGCAAGGTATTATCTGGGGCAGTCCTATTATTCGGTAGGTGCTTTTAACGATGCGCTTCATTATCTCAATGAATACATTAACCTTTCGCCTGAAGGTGAGTATGCAGCCAGTGGCCGGGAGATTGTTGCGCAGCTGACGGATACTGCCAGGGAAGCGCCGCCAACGAAAGTGGAATCACAGGTTGCCGCCCTGAAAGAAAAACTAACTGCCGAACCCGACAATATGGCGGTTCATCTTGAACTTGCCAACCTTTATTGGGAACAAGGGCAGTACGATAATGCCGGTTTGGTGTATGACAAATTGCTGGAGCGCTGGCCCCTCCTGGCCGATGATCTTGTGGTAAGAAGGCGGATTGAACGCAGTCCCGAAGGCCAAATCACCGTATTGACGCCCGTTGAAGTGGAGCGCAGACACCGTGAAACAGAGCCCCTTCTCATTTATAACGTGTCCTCTTTTAAGAGTGGGCGCTTTGAAGGGTGGCCCGCCACTTCAAATCAACGCTACTACAATGTAACCGG
>CAZBNU010000255.1:0-5415 GCA_964493075.1 uncultured Nitrospirales bacterium
TGGCACACGATCTGCTTTCGGAATTTCACTGGCCTAATCATCCACTGGGCAGACCTGTGTCCGGGTATGCCGATACTGTTTCGGCCATGAATTATGACGACTTCCAACGCTTTTACAAGGCTTGGTACAAGCCGTCGAACATGGTGTTTTCCATTGCAGGCAACTTTGACGAGGAACAGGTACTAGACCAGGTCAGTAACTGTTTTGGCGCTTTACCAGCGGGGGACACCGCCCAGCTGGACAGTGCCCCCACATTTCAGGCGGGTATACAGGTTGTGGAACGTCCCATATCGCAAACCCATATTGGTATCGCCATGCCTGGCCCGTCGTCTCTCGATGAAAAACGCTATATGTGCAATCTTCTGGCAGGCATACTTGGCGGCGGTGGAACATCACGCCTCTTTGAAATCATCCGGGAGCAGGAAGGCTTGGCTTACAGTGTCTACGCGTACCATGCCAGCCATATCCCCACAGGCATGCTGGGAATTTATGAAGCAGTAGCCCCGAAGAATTGTCAGCGGGCTTTGGATTTGACGTTCAGGGAGCTGCGTCGGATGCGTGAAGAGACCGTTTCACTGGAGGAACTGGAACGCGGCCGGGAACAGTTAAAGGGTTCCATGCTTATGGCCCTTGAAAGCACCCATGTGCGTATGTCGCGTATGGCCAAAGGGCTTTTATTCAAAGGCAAGATCAATTCCGTAGAAGAAATAATAGCGTCCATAGATGCGGTAACCGTAGCCTCCATACAGGAATTCGCACAGCAGTATTTTCGTCCTGAATCCTGCGCACTGCTGCTGCTGGGTCCGTCAGGCGACTGGACACCGGAAAGAATAGATTTATGATATTTGAAAGCATCGCCATCACCATAAAACAACTGCCGGGGACGGAAGATCTGCCGTTGCCTGCCTACGAAACAGCACACGCCAGTGGCATGGATTTGCGTGCTGCGGTGCTCGAACCGTTAATGCTTGAGCCTGGTGAACGTATGGCGGTTCCCACGGGGCTATGCGTTGCGATCCCTCCCGGATTCGAAGCGCAGGTACGTCCACGAAGCGGCTGGGCGTTGCGGGAAGGCATTACCATGATAAACGCGCCTGGAACCATTGATGCCGATTATCGCGGCGAAATCAAGGTGCTGCTGGTTAATCTCGGGCATGTGCCGGTCACCATTCGGCGGGGTGACCGTATTGCTCAAATGGTAGTTGCGCCGGTTGTGCATGTACGCTGGGACGAAACCAGCGAACTGAACGATACAGAACGGGGTGATGGCGGATTTGGGCATACGGGGCGCTGACGCCAACTGGGCCCGTTATTTTTCCCGTATCAGAATCCGCCCTTCCTGCATCTCAAAGCCAAAATCGGGTAGAGGCCATTGACGCAGTAGCAGGCTCAAAGCCGTTTCCAGGGTGATGGCATTCATCTGGCATGGATTTATCGGAATGTCAGCCAAACGCCGTTGAGCGACCACCTCAATACCCAATTGTTCGGTCAAGGGCAACAGCGCATCAGACAGCGGAATGGGTTTTGATGCGAATGCCGCCTGTGCGGAGGTGGTCCGGTTTGGCAAGGTCAGTGACACGGACTTATCCAGCAGCATCCGTTGTTCCGGCGTCATCGCTGTTGAATTCAACAGCCTTTTCACCTCGCCGACATTCTGAACCGATCGAATAAAAATATATTCCGACGTACTCTCCACCACGACACTGTCGGGCATAATTCGTGCCGACTGCAACAGGGCCTGAAGCACGACAGGAAGTGGCGCAGTGTCAATAAACAGTTCGCCGCAGCGTGCTTCGGCAATGATGTTATCGGCAATGATTGTAATATCGAGGCTCTCCCCAAGCACAGCAAAGACCTTGTACAATTCTGTTTTCGCGCCAAATGCCACGGATGCGGACAACACGGCATGACGTGGATCAAGACTTTCGCCAACCTCCATGTTTTGCAGTTCCTGGTACTCAGACGGCAATATCATGTAGTAGTGTTGCGTGTGAATATAATCGCATTCAATAGAACCGGCAAGTTCAGCGACAGCCTCCTGATAAGGCATCTGCCTGAAAGCAAACGCTGGCGCTGCCCGCTCTTCGAGACCACTCATCAACACAATACCGCCGCCAACCTGTTCCCCAAATGCCCGAATGACATCCCCAATGGCAGCAATCGAATGCTCGAAATCCACCGACGAGAAAGAAGGCGCAACAAGCGCGCTTTCCATGTCCGCCGCGGGTGTTGTTTTGGACTTTTCAGAAGTGGCGCACCCGAACGTAAAAGCCAGCAGCGCCGCACAGGCAATCAGTAATGCCGTTATGCTTGCAGTTAATTTGTCGGATAGTGCTTTCATAACGTATAGTAGATACAAGTATCACCTCCAAAGTTTCAAGGCAATCAGAATAGCGAAGAAATACAACTTCAACCGAGTGCTACTATAGCATATATGATCCCCCATGGAACCAACACGTATTGCAAAAATCATGGCGTCGCGAGGCTTATGTTCCCGTCGTGAAGCCGAACACCTGATCGCGCAGGGATGGGTATATGTCGAAGGCGACCAAATTACCGAGCCCGGCACGCGCATTATGCCGAATGCACTCATCACCCTGGACAAACAGGCCAACGAATTGCTGCACAAGAAAATTACCGTGCTGCTGCACAAGCCCGTCGGATTGGTATCCGGCCAGCCGGAAAAGGGCTATATGCCGGCGGTCTCTCTTGTTGTTCCTGAAAATCAGTACATCAAGGGACAGCCTTCCTTTGCGTTGCGCCCCGAGAATCTAGTCGGACTTGCACCTGCTGGCCGCCTGGATATTGATTCCCACGGGCTATTGGTGTTGACGCAGGATGGTGTTCTGGCAAGGCAACTTATTGGCAGCGACAGTAAGATTGACAAGGAATATCTGGTGCGGTTTGAAGGACAATTGACGGACCAGAAACTGCAGCTGCTCAACCACGGCTTGTCTCTTGATGGCAAAGCGCTAAAGCCTGCTCAGGTTACCCTGCTCAACGAGAATCAACTCAAGTTTATTTTGTGGGAAGGGAAGAAACGTCAGATTCGCCGCATGTGCGATCTCGTGGGTCTCAAGGTGACACAACTCAAACGTGTCCGTATCGGCACTATCATGCTCGGCGACCTTCCCTATGGCAAGTGGCGCATCCTTCGTGCAGACGAATCCTTCTAGGAATATTGCTGCAATCATAAACCTCTATCAGGAAACACACATGATGAATTTTCCAAAGAACTTTTTACTGCATCTCATCTTGGTAGTCATGTTAATCACGGTGTCTGCCTGGGCAGTGGCTCCTCAAGAGTATGGCTTCCTCTATTGGGAATATGGCTGGCGGGGAAAATCGCTTAATGACGAACGTGTATTGTCTGTCCTGACTAGTCATTACGGCGCGTCCTTTGACGTTGAGAAGGCGACGCTTATCGGGCTGGGCGCCATAGCCTCTCCCCTGCCCTACGCTGAAGCGGTTTCGGATATTCAGCCGCTGCCGGATACGTTGCCTGCGGCAAGTCTGACGCTGGAAGTTGTGATTGAAGACACCGTGTATAAATGTTCCGGTGCTGACCTCCATAAATTCAAAGGACTTGAAAGTCCTTCACGACTTATTGAAACGGGTCGCTATCTGCAGCGCTTCGATATACAGGAACTCTGCTTCAAATCCGAGTCGGGGGCATTGCTGGCGCATAAGGGACGGCTTGAGGTGGTGGCCTGGCCGGAGTCGTTGCACCTGCTCCTTGAGATGTCTGACGCTGCAACACTGCCTCCCTGTTTGTTACGGATAACATTAACTGCCAACGGTGAGACGATACAGAAACAGCGGGAGTACCCCAAGCAAGGTGCCGATGAAACACCAGCGGTCTCGTTGCAGTGGCAGCCCAAGACAGTATCCGTCCCGTCGCCCGACAGGATTGAGGTGAAGGGAACGCAAGCGGATGATACCGAATTGTCTACCGTGTATGATGTGGATCGCCATTGGCACCGTGTGGCGTTGCCGGCAGCACAATTCAGTCTGGCAGATGATACGGAACGTACAGACAGCTATCCGCTGTACCTGAAAAATCATGGTGAGACGCCAGTAAAGGTGCCGTTGCTGTTCTCACTGGAAGGTGCATTTTCGGGCATCACCGGCATGTCCGCCATGCTTCTTGACGCCGCTGGAAATTCCACGGGAATCCCGGTCCAGATTTCCAAGAACTGGCACCGTCAGGCTGATAAGCCGGAACTGTACGAAGGCCCCTGGTTCCACGGGTTCACCATGATTTCATTGGAACCTGGCGAAACATGGGAAGGCGCGCTGCAGTTGGTCTACGCCTGGTGGGAAGGCAAGCCGGCGGTGTCCCATGCGCAACTCTGTCTCATTGGCTGGGGCACAAACCAACTGTGGGATCAGGTTGCCATAGGCTCCTGGGGCGAAACCATCTGCTACGATCCGGACATCAACCTGAACCGTTCGATGATAGACGATGTCAGACCGCTCATGGTGCATGGCATGGGCAGCACCGCGGAAAGTCCGAAGCGTTGGACCTGGACCAACAACGTGGGCGGCGGCGATTTTCTGGTCTATAGGGACATGAGAGGTATTCGTGTGTTTCCTGCGCACATGCGTACTGCCTACCTGAACGGCGGTCCAGTCCGCACGGAAACCATCTACAGCGGCGTTACCCAGGATGGCACCATCAAGATGCGCATTACGGCGTCCACGCCAAGTTGTGATGATGTCGCACGGGCTTATCACCATCTTCGGTATGATGTGTTGAAGCCCACACCGTTTTCCCGACTGGCCTTCTACCAGTTGGGTGCAGACAACTACAACGACCATCAGTTCAACAAACTTGCGCGGGGCAATAAGGACGGTCTTCTTGAAGAATGGACGTTTGATAAGGGCGGAGAAGACTACGACCGCAAAGGGGTTCTCTGTGAAGGGGATGCCCCGTGGTGGTTCTCCATGCACGACGCCCTCCCCCGTGCTCCGCAAGGCGGTGCTTGGGCGAATCGCGGGTTAATTGTCAGGGAATGGAAAGCGCAACTGGGCGACCACCCTGTAGACAAACCCTACGTGTCGTTCTTCGGCACCAACAACGGCATCCCAAGTATGAATGTTGAACTCTCGCCACCACCCACACTTGAGCAACTCGAACCGGGTGATTTTGTGGAGGCCTTCGTTGAACTGGTTGTGGTGCCGATGTACGCCGAAGAGTACTACGGGCCGAACCAGGAATTTCGCGAACATCTGCAGGAGCATGAAAACTCGTGGCAGCCCGTACACCGTCTTGCCATTCATAATGAGTAGCAGGTTGGCGCAATCCTCTGTTAAATCGTTGCGAAATTGCTACTTTTTGAGCTCTTTTCGCTCTTTTTTTCATCATTTTTTTGCATTTCAGGACGTTTTTTGACGTTTTAGAACGTTTTTTTT
>CAZBNU010000256.1:0-5415 GCA_964493075.1 uncultured Nitrospirales bacterium
AACACGGTTCGGAAGAAGGGTTATTGGCCGAAGTGGTCAACGATAAAGGCAAGGTCACCAAGGGCGCTGTTGCCAGTCGGCTGAAAGAAATTGCCGCCGACCCGGAAGCCACCGAGGAAATGCAGGTGTTGCAGCAATGCCAGGAACTCATGGAGCAGATTGCCGAACTCAAGAGCCAGGTAAAAGAAGCACAGCAGGATTTGGAGACCAGTGTTGCCCTGAAATACGGCGAACTCAGTGAAGCAGAAATCATAAGTCTCGTGGTGGAAGACAAATGGTTCGCCAGTCTCTCCGCTGCCGTTCAATCGGAACTGGACCGCGTATCCCAGACACTTACCGGACGCATACGACAACTGGCGGAACGCTATGAAGCCCCGTTACCGGAGATTATGGACGACGTGGCGGAACTCACCAATCGCGTAAAAGGCCATCTTGAGAAAATGGGGGCGGTATGGAAGTAAAGAAGGGCTATAAACAGACTGACGTAGGTGTGATTCCGGAGGATTGGGAGGTAAAGCGGTTGGGGGATATTGCTCGAATTCAACGTGGGGCATCACCGCGACCAATCGATAGTCCTGTTTGGTTTGACGAAAACTCAGCCGTCGGTTGGGTTCGAATTTCTGATGTTACGAAATCAGGAATGTTTCTTTACGAAACCTCTCAACGACTTTCTCCGCTTGGTATTCAGCAAAGTCGTCCAGTTGCATCTGGCAATCTCATCATGAGCATATGTGCGACCGTTGGCAGACCAATTATTACTGAAATCAACGTATGTATACACGATGGGTTCGTAGTTTTTGACAACCTCAAAGCGGACACACTATTCACATACTATATTCTTAAGAGGATAGAGCCTCAATGGTCAAGGCACGGGCAAACCGGTTCGCAAATGAATCTAAATACAGGATTAATTAATGGCACATTTTTACCCGTCCCTCCCCTTCCGGAACAACGAGCCATTGCAGAAGCATTGGGGGATGTGGATGCACTGCTTGGGGCGCAGGAAAAACTCATCGCCAAGAAACGTGCGCTCAAACAGGCCGCCATGCAAGAACTCCTTACCGGCAAAAAACGGCTGCCGGGATTTGAAAAGAAAAGGGGTTATAAACAGACTGAGGTGGGTGTGATTCCGGAGGATTGGGATACATGTGTTCTAAAAAATTGCCTCTCGGCACCAATAGATTATGGGATCAATGCCCCTGCCGTTCCATTTTCAGAAAAACTACCCAAATATATTAGAATTACAGATATCGACGAAGATGGACACTATTTGTCAGAAAATCCTGTAAGTGTCAAACACAAAGATGCCGAGCGTTTTACATTACAAGATGGAGATATTGTCTTTGCCCGGACCGGTGCAAGTGTCGGGAAATCGTACCAATATAAATATTATGATGGGAAATTAGTCTTTGCAGGATTTTTGATACGTGTTGCCTCTAACCCAACAAAACTACTTCCAAGTTTTCTTTCACAGTATGTCAAGACTGCCGCATATTGGAATTGGGTTAAACTTATGTCTATGCGAAGTGGTCAACCAGGAATAAACGGAAACGAATATGGTCAACTTCCTGTTCCTCTTGCACCCCTTCCAGAACAACATGCCATCGCCACTGTACTCTCCGACATGGACGCAGAAATCGAAGCGTTGGAAAAGCGG
The DNA here is from genome assembly GCA_964493075.1 of uncultured Nitrospirales bacterium. Taxonomy (GTDB): domain Bacteria; phylum Hydrogenedentota; class Hydrogenedentia; order Hydrogenedentales; family CAITNO01; genus SLFT01. Next base: position 1,658 of record CAZBNU010000256.1, read on the forward strand.
CTGGAAAAGACGCGTATGTTGAAGCAGGGGATGATGCAGGAGTTGTTGACCGGTAAAACGAGACTTATTAATTGACAATTGACGTAAATAATTGACAATGGACAATGGATAATGGACAATGTAAGCATAGGACAGTTATTTTCGTATTTTGTTGTTTTCAATGGGTTTAAGGAAGGTATGTATGCCTGAAAACCAGCATATAGAGTGGAAATCGTCCTGGCGCGATGAATACCTGAAATGGGTTTGCGGCTTTGCCAATGCAGAAGGCGGAACGCTGGTTATTGGCCGGGATGATAAGGGCGCAGTGACAGGCGTAACCAACGCCAAAAAGTTGATGGAAGACATTCCGAATAAAATACGGGATATCCTTGGTATTCTGGTGGACGTCAACCTGCGCACGAAAAAGAATCAGGCGTATCTTGAAATTAACGTGGAGGCGTATCCCAACCCGGTAAACTACAAGGGCGAATACTATTACCGCAGCGGCAGTACGAACCAGGTACTGAAGGGCGCTGCATTGGACCGCTTTCTGTTGCGTAAACAGGGGCGTCACTGGGATGGCGTACCAGCGCCGCAAGTGAGCATTAAAGACCTGTCCAAACAGGCGCTGAAAACTTTTTCCCAAAAGGCTCGGAACAGTGGGCGACTGGATACGGCCGTTCTGCAGGAATCCACTGCGGTACTGATTGATAAGTTGCATCTGATGGATGGGAATTATCTCAAACGGGCGGCATTACTCTTATTTCATTCGGATCCGGAACGATTTTTCTCTGGAGCGTTTGTAAAGATTGGTTTCTTCCGCACGAATACGGAGCTGCTTTACCAGGATGAGGTACATGGCGACCTGTTTACCCAGGTTGAAAAGACAATGGAGTTGCTGCTCACCAAGTACTTGAAGGCAGGAATCAGTTACGAAGGGGTTCAGCGCCTGGAGACGTATCCCGTACCTGAAGCAGCGTTACGCGAAGCACTCCTGAATGCGATTGTACACAAGGATTATGGTGCAGGTTCCCCTATTCAAATCAGTGTATATCCGGACAAGATATTGCTGTGGAATGCCGGTGTTCTACCGCCGGACTGGACGGTGGATTGGCTGCTGGATAAACATCCGTCTCAACCTTTCAACCCGGATATTGCCAGTGTATTCTTTCGGGCAGGGATGATAGAAGCCTGGGGACGCGGCATCGAGCGCATACTGGAATCTTGTGAAAATGCCAATGTGCCAACACCGGAACTGCGCTATGAACAATCGGGGCTATGGGTGAAATTCGGTTTTTCGGCAGCGTATCTTGAAATGACTACCCCAAAGACTACCCCAAAGACTACCCCAAAGACTACCCCAAAGACTACCCCAAAGACTACCCAAGAAACTACCCAAGAAACTACCCAAGAAACTACCCAAGAAATGATTCTCGCGTTATTACGGCAAACGCCTACACTGACCCGTAAGGAGATGGCGGAATCAATCGGTATTTCTATTGATGGCATCAAGTATCATATAAATAAATTGAAGGCTGAAGGCTACATACGTCATGTGGGTTCAGCCAGGGCAGGACAGTGGGAGGTGCTGAAGTGAGTGTTTCTGTAGGGCAAAAAGAACGGGAAACGCAGAAACGGGTGGTGAAACTCTTCCTGGACAGGTTGAAGTATGACTACCTGGGGTTCTGGAAAGACCGCGAGGGGAACAGCAATATTGAAGAGGGTGTGCTGCGGCAGTATTTACTGGAAGAATGCGGGTATACGGAAACCATTGTTTCACGGGCGTTGTTTGAATTACGCAAGGCGGCGGAGGATAGTACCAAGAGCCTGTATGACCGGAACAGCGCTGTTTATGGACTGCTGCGGTATGGGGTGAAGGTGCGTGAAGGGGTGGGTGAATATACGGAAACGGTGTGGCTTATCAACTGGAAGGAACCGCATAAGAACCAGTTTGCCATTGCGGAAGAAGTGACTGTGGCGTCAGCGAATCCCCAATCCCATGGGAAACGACCGGATATTGTGTTGTATGTGAACGGCATCGCCCTGGGGATACTTGAACTGAAACGGTCCACCGTGTCCGTGGCGGAAGGTATCCGTCAGAATATTGACAGCCAGAATAAAAAATTCATTGAACCGTTCTTCTCCACCATGCAGTGGATTATGGCGGGTAACGATACGGAGGGGTTACGGTATGGCACCATTGGCACCCCGGAGAAGTATTACCTGAACTGGAAAGAGGACAGCGACATAGAAAATCTGTTGGACCGTGCGTTGATGCAGTTATGCGCCAAGGAGCGGTTCCTGGAGTTGATACACGATTTTATTGTGTTTGATGCGGGGGTGAAGAAACTGTGTCGCCATAACCAGTATTTTGCGGTGAAAGCGTCCCAGAGACAGGTGCAGAAACGGGAAGGCGGCATTATATGGAATACGCAGGGTTCCGGCAAGAGCCTTATCATGGTGTGGTTGGCGAAATGGATACGGGAGCATAAGCGGGATGCCCGGGTGTTGGTTATCACGGACAGGAAGGAACTGGACGCTCAGATAGAAACGGTGTTCAAGGGAGTCAGTGAGGAAATTTGCCGTACCAAGAGTGGCGCTGACCTGATTGAAAAACTGAATGCTGTCAAACCCTGGTTGTTGTGTTCGCTTATTCATAAGTTCGGCAGCAAAAAGAGCGACGACGAGGAAGGCGATATTCCCGAGTATATTGCCGAGATGCGAAAGGCGCTGCCGAAGGATTTCCGGGCCAAGGGCAATCTGTACGTGTTTGTGGATGAGTGCCACCGTACCCAGTCGGGGGAACTGCACGAGGCGATGAAAAAGATTTTGCCGAATGCCATCTTTATCGGGTTTACCGGTACGCCGCTGCTGAAGGCGGACAAGCAGCGCAGCATCGAGGTGTTCGGGGGGTATATCCATACGTATAAGTTTGATGAGGCGGTATATGATAACGTGGTGCTGGATTTGCGCTATGAGGCACGGGACATTGACCAGGACATTACATCGCAGGAGAAGATTGACCTGTGGTTTGAAGCAAAGACCAAGGGGTTGACCGACCTGGCCAAGGCGCAATTGAAACAACGATGGGGCACCATGAAAAAGGTGTTGTCGAGCCAGTCGCGGTTGGAAAAGATTGTGTCGGATATTCTGCTGGATATGGAGACCCGTGACCGGTTGCAGACGGGACGGGGCAATGCCATGCTGGTTTCAGGCAGTATTTACGAGGCGTGTAAGTTTTACGAGTTATTTAATAAGACAGAATTGGCCGGTAAATGCGCCATTATCACGTCGTATACTCCGGCCACGGCGGATTTGAAGGGGGAAGACAGCGGCGAAGGGGATACGGAGAAACTGGAACAGTATGAAGCCTATCAGAAGATGTTGGCGGCATGGTTTAATGAACCGCCGGAAACAGCCATAACCAAAACGGAAGAATTTGAGCGGCAGGTGCGCAAGAAATTTGTGGATGAGCCGGGGCAGATGAAATTGCTGATTGTGGTGGACAAGCTGCTGACGGGGTTTGATGCGCCACCGGCTACCTATCTTTACATAGACAAAAAGATGCAAGACCATGGGCTGTTCCAGGCGATATGCCGTGTGAACCGCCTTGACGGGGAAGACAAAGAGTACGGGTATATCATTGACTATAAAGACCTGTTCAAGAGCCTGGAAGGGGCGGTGAGCGATTATACGGGCGGTGCCTTTGACGGGTATGACAGTGCGGATGTGGCCGGGCTGCTGGAGGACAGGTTGCAGAAGGCCAAAGAACGGCTGGA
>CAZBNU010000257.1:0-5354 GCA_964493075.1 uncultured Nitrospirales bacterium
AGTTCCATTACTTTCATGGCGACGGGATGCTGGTCGCGCTTCCACTGGCTGGCAGCGAAACGACGGGCAAAGTCAGCCGTCCATTGGCGTAATTGCTCGGGGCCGTGTTCCGGGAACCGCAGGCAGGCCATGCGCCAGCAGTTGGCCAGGGACAGGCGTTTGCGCGCATAAAGATAGAGCAGGTCGTCCAGCACCACGTAGGGCATGAGGTCCGTCTCGTCCTGCTGATCGGGGGCGAGTTCGGCGCTGGGCGGTATCTCCAGGATCTGGTGGAGCGATTTTATGTTGTCCCGTTTTGCCAGATATTCCAGCAATTGCGACACCACCGTCTTCGGCACGTTGGCGATGGGCGAATAGCCGCCCTGGTTGTCGCCGCCGGTGGTACTGTAACCCACAGCCGCCTCGCTGAGGTTCGACGTGACCAACAGCAATCCGCCGACACTGTTCGCCCAGTTCAGCATCATGGCGCCGCGCACCCGTGCCTGCAGGTTCTGCTTCGCCATGGGCGCGACCTTGTCCATACCACCCGCAATTTCCGCCGCTTTCGCCAATGCAATTTCCGCTTCCTCATGGATGGATACCACCTTGAACGGCACACCAAGTTCCGCCGCCAGTGCCGCTGCGGCATCATGGGTGCCCTTGCTGCTCAACGCGGCATTGGGCAGATAGATGGTGTTGATGCGGTTGGCGTAGTTCTTTGCATCTCGGCCTTCCTGCAACATCTTCGCCGCCTGCACGGCAATCAGCAGACACAACGCACTGTCCCGACCGCCGGACAGGGCAATGAGAAAGCGTTCAAAAGCGCCCACTTTCTCGAAGTAGTCGCGCAAGCCCAGCGAAAGGGCATCGAAAAGTTCATCCAGCGCAGGGTTATTATCCTGTTTCTTTTGTGTTGCCGGACGTACATAATAACTCTTCGGTTGTTGTGCGGCATAGGCCTGGATGGAAGCCTGCACATAGGGAGGCCCATCCACATTAACAATTTTGATTTGTTCTTGTGTCTCTCCCGGGGCGGCATCCTTGCGCCAGGTCGTATTCTCCATGCGCAATCGGGCGACTTCGCCCAAATCCACAATAGTGGAAGCAAGCGTCCAGTATTGCTTGGAAAGAATCTTGCCTTCACAGGCCAGGTGGTCCGGCGTGGCAATCAAGCCACCGCCGTCAAAAACGAGACGGCTGTTGTCGCAGCCGAGCAGATTGGCATAGGCGTACACGGATTTCAGGCTGGACGCCGCACCCAGCACCAAGCGCTTCCGTTCTTCGTTCTTGCGCGGGGTGAAGGGCGACGCGCTGGGGTTGCAGACAATCTCCGCACCCAGGCGCACCCGTTCCCGCGCCGGGGACGCCGCGCTCCACAGGTCTTCGCAGATTTCGGCGGTAACCATGCCGAAGGGCAGCCGGAACACCAGTTCTCCCGCAGGCACCCCATTGATTTCCGTGACGCCGCCCGGCCACGCTGTCCAATTGCGTCCCTCATAAAAAATGCTGTAAGCGGGCAGAAACTTCTTGAGCACCAGGCCATGAATAATTTTGTCGCTCACCAGCGCGGCAGCATTGAATATCATCCCATTGTCAATCACCGGCAATCCGAAAAACGCACTGATGCCGTCGCAGTACGCCGCGATTTCCGCAAGGGTCGCCCAACTCTGCCGTGCGATGTCCGGCCAGAAAATGCGGTCTTCAAGACTGTAGCCGGGGATGCACAGCTCCGGCGTCACGAGGAGGTGAATTTTTTCTTTCTTTGCCGCCTCCACAATTTCAATAAGGCGCTTCATGTTGCCGGCGAAATCACCCACCTTCACCGATACGGATGCTACGCCCACTTTTACCAGTCGCATGATTGCTTGTCTCCAGTGTTTCCCGCTTGTCTGTAGTTATTGCGCCGATTCGGGGTTCATCAACATGCTGTCCTTCATCTCGCCAAGTTGTGTGGACAGCATCACCTTGAAAATCTCCGGGTTCCTGAGGCGTTTGTATTCTTCAGGAAAGCGGTTGCGTTGTTCAATCATGGTCTCACGGATGGAGGCCAGGCTTCTTGTCGGTTCAACCCGTTTCCCTTTTTCAAATACCTTTTTTAGTAACAGTTCGGCGCTCGCTACGTTTTCGAGGCGACGCGTCGAATGGGGGTTCTTCCGCGAACGGCCTTCAATGGTTCCCAAAGTTTTCCAGGATTCCCCTTCTAGATACAGCATATCGCCCAGGGGCTGTCCGTCGCTATCATAATAGCGCACCAGTTGCTTGCGTCCTGGGTCTGTTGCTTTCTCAATATTCGACGTTACCTTCATGCGCGGCTGCCAGCCTTTATCCGTCTGAATGGCCACCAGCTTATACACCCCCGGCAACGCTGGCGCATCATACGCGGTTATCAGTTGCGTGCCTACGCCCCACGCATTGATGCGCGCTCCCTGCCGTTTTAAGTCGGCAATAAGGTCCTCGTTAAGATCATTGGAAGCCACAATCAGCGGGTTCTCAAGGCCTGCCTGCTTCATCATGGAATAGCATATCTTGCTCAGTTTGGCCAGGTCGCCCGAATCAAGCCGCACCGCAGGCCGGACGTTGATGCCCTGCTCGCGCATTTCACAAAACACCTGAATAGCATTGGGAATACCGCTCTTCACCGGATCATAGGTGTCTACGAGCAGCACGCAACGTTCAGGGTAAAGCCGGGCGAACGCACGGAACGCCTCTATTTCGGTGGGGAATTCCATGACCCAACTGTGGGCGTGCGTTCCCGCCACGGGAATGCCATAGACTTTGCCTGCCAGCACATTCGATGTGGAAGTGCAGCCGCCGATGTAACAGGCACGGGATGCGCTTAACCCACCATCCGGACCGTGGGCGCGGCGCAATCCAAACTCGAGTACAGGGTCGTTTTCAGCGGCCAGGCAAACACGCGCAGCCTTGGTGGCAATCAATGTCTGATGATTAACCATGTTCAACAATGCTGTTTCAATCAACTGCGCGTCCAGTATGGGGCCTTCCACCTGAATGACCGGCTCACCGGGAAACACAAACGTACCTTCCGGAACGGCACGCACAGCACAGCGTTGCGTGAAATTGCGCAGATATTCCAGAAACGCATCTTCAAACACACCCAACGATTTCAGATAGGCGAGGTCGCTGTCGGAAAACTTCAGGTGTTCCAGATAACTGAGGAAACAATCCAGCCCTGCGGCAACGGCAAATCCCGTGTGGGCAGGCACGGTGCGAAAGAAATAATCGAAACTGACCTGCTGTTCTGTGCGCCCATCCTTCAGGTGCCCCGCCATCATGGTCAGTTCGTAGAAGTCGGTGAGCAGCGCCAGACCCTCACGCTTGTGCCAACAGTCATTGCAGGTCTTCATGATATACTTCCGCTTCTTACCAGGGTTACCCCGGCAGAACACAATTCATCCAACACCGCCCCTGCCTGGTCCTCTGCCACGGGCAGCGTGGCGTCTTCCACCAGCATGACCGTAAAGCCTTCACGCACCGCGTCGAGACAGGTTGCCTTCACGCAATAGTCCAGTGCCAGCCCGGCAACAAAAACCCGGTTAATACCCCTGCTTCGCAAGGTATCGGCTAATCCCGTTCCATCAAAGGCACTATAGGCATCCTCATCAGGCGAGGTGGCTTTGTCCACGATGATAGCATCCACAGGCACGCGCAGCGCATGGGGGAACTCGGCGCCTGGAGAATTCTGTATGCAATGAGCAGGCCAACTGCCGTCTTTGTACTGGGGATCAAAATCAAAACTGCAATGGTCATCGGGATGCCAGTCCCGTGAAAATACCAGATGATCAAAAGTCATGAGCATGCTGTTGATAGGGCGTATGACCAGGTCAGCATCGGGCACTGCCAGCGTACCGCCCATAAGAAAATCATTCTGCACATCCACCACAATCAGGGCGTCTGTGTATTTTACTTCTACCATTACAACTCCTCCTGCACCATAGCACACGCCATTGCCACGATCTTATCATGGTCAAAAGCCAAAGGCGGCAACGCATTTATAGGAAACCACGCCGCTTCTGCGGCATCATCAGCCGCCTGCAACGGCACTTCTTCGGGAAGTACACCCACATAAGCAACACAGATATTGCGGCCACGAGGATCACGGCCCGGATTGCCAAAGGTATGAAACTGTTGCAACGTAGCGCAGTCAAGCCCGGTTTCCTCACGCAATTCGCGGGCAGCCGCCGTTTCCAATGATTCATCCATATCCACAAACCCACCCGGAAGCGCCCAACACCCTGCATAAGGATCATTAAGACGGCGAATCAGTGCCACCTGACGTGTGGTAACGCTGCCACAAAACACTACCGCATCCACGGTAACCATAGGGCGCGGATATTCATACGTATAAGAAGCCACCAAAAAGTATCTCTATTCTTCGTAACACAATAACAATTACAGCATATCCATTATACACGCGTCATTCGAAGAATACTAACGCGAACATGCCCGCAACCCAGATTTTACGTTGAAATAGCGGTAGCCGGGAAATGTCATTACTCATATACTGGCCAGCTGGATTGCAGGATACGGCCCCGGCCTTCGGATTTGCCTTTGTACATCAGTGCATCCGCCTGGAATACAGCATAATTAACATTGTCCGGCGGGTCCGTAAATGTTACCGCGCCGATAGTAGCGCCCACAGGCCACTGAGAACCTACTTCACTGGCAAGAACGGATTCAATACGCTCCAGCAACGTAGTCGCCTGTTCCAAGCCCGTATCCGGGAGCAGAATACCGAACTCGTCGCCGCCAAGGCGCGCAAGGGTGTCCGTCTTTCGCAGGCAGGAATCTATATGGTGTGCGACTGTCTGTAGCAGACGGTCGCCTTCCGCGTGACCAAACTGATCGTTTACCTGTTTGAACCGGTCGAGATCTACATAGGCAATGGTAAAGGGCAGTCCATTGCGACGGCTCAAAGAGATGGTACGTTCTACATGCTCGTCAAACACGCGGGTGTTGGCGATTCCCGTGAGGCCATCTGTGCGTGATAATTCACGTTCGCGGAGATAGGCCTGTCGCAGTGCAGTAACCAACTCGTTCACCAGAATGAAGAAGCCAAAACGCACTGCAGTATTCCACACTCCGATCCAGCTCGTGGAATATTCATGGCCTGTAATCTCCAGATATCCCCACACTATTGCGCTTATCAGCGCCAGCAATTGCCCCATCTGACGGGAAATAAGGGCACCTGCACAGATGACAGGTAACAAATAGAAGATCGAAAAACTGAGTTCGGCGCCCGTTATCTCGTCAAGCATAACGATGCACAGCAGCAACAGCAGCACAAGTCCCAGACGCATCATGGGATGAAGCGTCAGGGCACGTTCCACCCAGCGGGTGAGTAGTTCCCCGAAACT
>CAZBNU010000258.1:0-5352 GCA_964493075.1 uncultured Nitrospirales bacterium
CTGCTGAACTGGAAATACTGAATTACAGGTTGCGCTACCCCGTATCGGCTGGGCTATAATTCGTTCAGGGTAAATTCAGGATAAATGTAACAGGCTTTTTGATGTCAATACCACCAGGAAGGAAACTTTACCATGAACGCACATTTTGCTATCGGACTTGATTTCGGCACCAATTCCGCGCGTGCCATTGTTGCGAACACGACCACGGGCGAAGAGATTGCCGCTGCTGTATATGAGTTTCCAACTGGCGACAAGGGTATCGTTCTCGATCCTAAAAATCCCGACCTGGCACGACAGCATCCGAAGGATTATCTCAATGCAACATTTGAGGCCATAACTGGCGCCCTGGAGCAGGCTACAAAAACACCGGGATTTGCGTCGGACCTCGTTGTCGGCATTGGCGTGGACACCACGGGCTCAACGCCCATCCCGGTAGACAAGAATGGTACACCCCTGTCTTTGCTGGATGAATTTTCCGATAACCCTGCGGCGATGGCCTGGCTGTGGAAGGACCATACTGGTCACGCCGAAGCCGCCGAGATTACCGCATTGGCGGCAAAAATGCGCCCCCAATACCTGGCCAAGTGCGGTGGCGCTTATTCCTCCGAATGGTTCTGGAGCAAAATACTACACTGCAAACGGTCCGCGCCGGAGGTGTTCGACGCCGCCTATACCTGGGTGGAACACGCTGACTGGATGACGGGCATTCTCACGGGAACCGCGCATCCTGACGCCATCAAGCGTTGTATATGTGCCGCTGGCCACAAGGCCATGTTTAATCCTGGGTGGGGCGGCTACCCTGATCAGGAATTTCTGGAAACGCTTGACCCGTCACTGGGCCGTCTCCGCACGACCCTGGCGGACAAGGCCTATAATGTGTCCGACGCTGCAGGCGGCCTGACAGAAGAGTGGGCGCAAAAACTCGGCCTGCCCCGCGGTACGCCCGTGGCGATGGGCGCGTTTGACGCGCATCTGGGCGCTGTCGGCAGCGGTATCCAACCCGGCGTGTTGGTAAAAATTATCGGTACCTCCTGCTGCGACATGCTCGTGGCCCCCATGACCCAGGAACTGCCTGATGTGCCGGGGCTGTGCGGCATTGTGCCGGAATCCATCCTGCCCGGCTGCTATGGTCTCGAAGCGGGTCAGTCCGCAGTGGGCGACATCTTTAATTGGTTTGTCAGTAACATGAATCCCGCAGGCGAAACCCACGAAACCCTGACAGAAAAAGCGCTGGCAATGAAGCCCGGCGAGAGTGGCCTCCTTGCGCTGGATTGGCACAACGGCAACCGCACCGTGCTGGTGGATCAGCGTCTCACGGGTGGCGTCATCGGCATGACCCTGCACACCAAACCCGCAGAAGTGTATCGTGCCCTCATCGAAGCCACAGCCTTTGGCGCACGGGTCATCATGGAAAGGTTTATCGAATACGGGATGACTGTGGACCGCATCGTGAACTGCGGCGGCATCTCCGGCAAGAACGCCCTGCTCATGCAGATTTACGCCGACGTGATGGGACGTCCCCTGGAAATCTCTAAGAGCACCCAAACCTGCGCGCTCGGGTCTGCCATGGCAGGTGCCGTAGTGGCGGGAAAAGCAAAGGGCGGTCATGACAATTTCGACGAAGCCGCCGCGGCCATGGCACAGGTAGACGAAAAGGTATACAACCCCATCCCTGAAAACCAAAAGATTTATGACCAACTCTTCGGCCTCTACAAAAAACTTCACGACGCTTTCGGTGTCCGCGATGCACAACCCGGTCTCTACGAAGTCATGAAGGAATTGCTCGTCATTCGCGACGAAGCCAGGAAATAGCCGGGCAACGCGATAACGGCGCTTGTACCCACTTTTGCGATAGATCATGGTTTGCACAAGCCATAAAGAGTTACGGGTTTCTGTTCCCCGAAACGCACCCTCTGCGCACATGGAAAGGCAACAACTTGCAGTGCATTAAAACACTTTTTCTACAGGTCAGCGTGAGACTGATTTTGTCTTTCCTGGTCGTTTCCGGTCTTCTTGGCTATATGGGTGTCTGCATGTTAAGTCAGGGCATGCAGCCAATGGATAAAGACCCCTTTGTTTATTGGAGTGGACTGGATCCCCATACCGAGGTCTATGTATCCTGGGAAAGTTCGGTTGAAACAGATTCGTTTATTCGTTATGGCACAGACCCGGAAGACCTTAGATATTCCCTTCATGACGAAACACCGGCTACCTTGCACCGCTTTCACCTCACCGGTCTCACGCCGGATACCTGCTACTACTATCAGGCAGGCCCCTCCTCAACGGTTCCCCGTGATCAACTATCCAAGGTGCAACGTTTCAAGACCGCGCCAGACACACCACAGGAATTCAGCGTTGCCTGTGTCTCTGACACGCAACAGATATTCGGTGTCGGTTATTATAACCGTGTTGCTGCCGCCATCAACGAAAACTCAAACGCCGCATTTGTAATCAACGCCGGCGATTTAAGCCAGATCGCCGACGACCAGCAACACTGGAACCAGTTTTTCAGGGAGTCTGTGTATCTGGACCATATTTCCCTGGTTCCGTGTCCCGGAAACCACGACGACATAGACAGCCCGGACTCAAAATATATCAAATACTTCGGCACCACCGCCAACGACCGGGACGTGTTTTACGCCTTTGACTGGGGCAACGCACGGTTTATCGTTGCGCAGGTTGCCAATGTGTCCCATACAAATGCCGACAATCCCCGTAACGAAATTCCCTTTCAGTGGCTGGAGGAAACACTGGCCGCAAGCCAGGATCGCGATTACCGCATCCTGATTTACCATAGAGACAAATTTGATGGCATGACATCCCTTGTTGAGAAATACAAGGTTTCCCTCGTGCTGCACGGCCACGTTCATTCGTATACGCGGTATATGGTCAATGGACACACCTACCTCTGCATTGGAAACGGGGCCACGATACAGGAAAGCCCCATAATAAAACTGCCCAATGTTCAAAAGAAGACGAATGGCGCCGGGTTCACACAATTGACATTCAACACAGCGGGAATCAGGCTTGAAACATTCACACCGACCATGGACAGAATGGATGATGTCTTCCTTCGCAGAAATGTGGATACAGGACTACTGATCCCGGACGACGCAGCAAACAACTAATCAGGAATTTTTACAATGTGGTTGATTACCCCAACAAGTGCCGTAGTTGTCGTGTTTCTAACCTGGGTGCTGCTGTGCTGGATACGCATCTGGTCCTTCACGCCCGGGTCAGGGCGGTTCGGCATTGTTTGCGCCGCAGGGCTTCACGTTATACGCGGGATGATTCGTGTGGTGTTTGCATTCTTCGGCTTGTATCTTCTTGACATTGTGGTTCGAATCTGTTTCCTGGACATGTTCAGCTATGGACGCCTAGGGTATGTTTTCGTGCCCATACTCCTGTGCGCAGGACTGGGCATAGCCTACATTTTCTGCAGCACCTTCATAGCGCCCTCGTGGGCAACCCTTCTGGCCTTTGGCATCATGGCTTGCATCTATCTGTACCTGACCATAAAGACACCTTCAGCAGAATTGCGTACCGCACTGTACATTGGTATGATACCAGCCTTGCTTTTCTCCAGTGTTGAAATACTCTGGACAGCGATGAAAGGGAGGGCTCTTTATGACCAAACTACGGAAAAGAGCGTGACATTCTCGCGGCCATTGTGGGACTTGTCCAGAAAATTCAAATACCTGGCAGGGGCACAAATTTACGCCATCATGCTCATTGTTATCACACTTGAACTGATCCTGCAATTCGAAGGGATGAGCCTGCTGTTCTGGTTATAGATATCTAAACGAGGACATCCTTACGCTAACAATTAGTATGAGCGTTTACAGAGGTCAAAAAAATGGAGCTGGAACGGGGAGTCGAACCCCGGACCTCGTCATTACGAGTGACGCGCTCTACCGACTGAGCTATTCCAGCATTTGAGTGGGTTTTGAAAATGGATCGGCGCTTGGACACGCACCTTATAGACGTTTATTTTATATCAAAAGTTATGGAAATATCAATTTGTAACAACGATAAATGATGAACCAGCACGCTGGGTATGCTATACTTCGGTAAGTATCGCGCTTCTGCGATGCATACTCATTGATTATTGGTTGGGGAAAACCACAACTGGAAAGGGACATAGTATGGGATTACGAATCGTAATGTTGGGCGCCCCAGGCGCAGGTAAAGGCACGCAGGCCGTACGCATGGCCAAGGAAATGGGGATTCCCCATATTTCCACGGGCGACATTTTTCGCAAGAACCTGCGGGAAGGTACTGAACTGGGGCTGAAGGTACAGGGCTACCTGAACAGCGGCGGCCTGGTTCCGGATGAATTGACCTGTGAAATTGTTGCGGATCGGTTGCAAGAAGCGGACTGTGCGAACGGCTATATTCTTGACGGGTTTCCGCGCTCTGTGCCCCAAGCGGAAATGCTGACTGATTTCCTGGCCAAGCGCGGTGAAAAGATCGAAGTGGCCGTGAATATTGATGTGCCGGACGAGGAAATTGTGGGTCGCCTCAGTGCCCGCCGCAGTGATCCGGAAACCGGCGCTGTCTATAACCTGAAGTTCAATCCACCGCCGCCGGAAATCGCTGAGAAACTAATCCAACGTGAAGACGACAAGCCGGAGACAGTGAAGGCGCGTCTGGAAACCTATCACGAAACCACCGAGCCGATCATCGCGTATTACGGCGAACTGGGCGTGCTGAAAGATGTACCTGGTGATAATGCCACTCCGGATGAGATTTACCAGCGTATTATGGATGTGCTGCCGAAATAAGGCCTTGTTTTAACTGTTTCGCCCTGCCGTCACAATAACTGTAGGGCGGAACATTTTGTTTAGGTAGGATAGGTAGAATGGCATCGAAACATTTGGTGATAGTTGATGTGGACGGTACGTTGTTCCAAACGGACTGCGTCACCGTGCCCGCCGTGCAGCGTACCTATGCCGCTTATGGCCTGCCTGTGCCTGATCGCCAAACGATCCTGGGGTTTTTCGGGAAATCGGTAGCCTCCTATGAAGCGTGGCTTGCCGATCAATGTCCGTCGGGAAAGGCACAGGAAATTGTGGACGCCACCAATGCGCTGGAACTGCAGCTTATCGGCGATGAAGGTAAACTGTATCCCGGTGTCTTGGAAACACTCACCCAATTAAGCGATGCAGGATATGCGCTGGCAATCTGTTCTAACGGCCCGCAGTCCTATGTGGATGAAGTGTTGGACAGGCACAATCTACGACCGTTTTTCCCTATCGTTTATGCGCGGGATAGCCGGTATTCAGGTAAAGAGGAAATGGTGAGACTGATATTGGATACCGCTGCGCCGGAACGGTTTGTGGTTGTGGGCGA
>CAZBNU010000259.1:0-5347 GCA_964493075.1 uncultured Nitrospirales bacterium
GGCGACGGAACTGTCCCCAATTTTTTCGGGCGTGTGTGTCAAAGCCGCAAAAAAAAACGGGGACAGCCCTGGCGCATAAGTCTACCATGCGATTTGTAGCAGATATATGCGCCAAGGGCAGTCCCCATTTTTTGCTTATCGTGGGCGACATCTGTTTTTAGAAATCAATGGCGTCCATGCCGGGAATACACGAATCCAGGGGCACGGTTTCAATGTGGGTAGCGCCAAGACGCGCCAGTTCGTAGCGCACTTGGGCAAGCGGCAATTCGGGATTTGAGGTGCTCATCTGAATGCTGAACTCTACGAAATTGACCCCTTCATTCATGGTTGGTTCGTCACCGAAAAGGTCATTGCCTTCCAGGTATTCAAGTACGGGGGTGATGGCGTCTTTACGCACATTGAAAAGCAGCAGCACCTTATTTTCAGCGTATACGGCGCCGTATAGATTCAGCAGAAACATGCGTGCCAGTTCATATTTGACGGGGTCATTTTTGATTTGCGGATTTGCCCACAGCCCGGTTTCTGAAGTCATCACCTGATCACTAATCTGCAGGCCGTAATTGCGGATGGCGCTGCCGGTCTGGGTAATCTCCAGTCCGAAATCAACGCCGCCATTGAGCACTTTCGCCTCGGTCTTCCCCCAGGCCTCGTAGACCACCAATCCATGTTCAATTTTCGGGGGTGTGTTGTATTTCTGTACGGAAAAGGCATCCCAATCATTCTGGAATCCCAGTGTATTCTTCTTTTTCTGAAACCAGTCAATGGCCAGGTAGGGCATTTCTGAAACCACGCGCACCACGGCACGCTCCTTCAAAAGACTGCTCAACCAGACATCGAATCCCTGGTTCTCTGGGAGGGGGGCATTGACAACCACAATGCGCACATTGCCCCGTTTCAGCGACAGGATTTTCTGCAAGGTTATGTTCTGGCCGTATTCAAAGCGATACTCAAGGAGACGCTCGGTAATCCAGTCATCGCCACCGATGGCAATATCCACTTCATGCAGCGCCAGTTGCGCACCGAATTCCTGAGGGCGTCCGTCCCAGCCAAAGAGCATACTGTGCAACGGGAAGGTGGTCGGCCCACCTTCTTCATAGCCGCGTGTTGGAAACCCTGCCGCTTTTAACAAGGTAACGAGATTGCCGCCCCGCCTTGGATCGGCGAGAGAACCTGCGGGCATGCCAATAATCAGTTTATCCTGCATTGATAGTATTCCTTTATTTATATGAGGTCGTTTTCTGCGTTCAAATGTTCCGTGGGACGCTTAAACGCCATGTAACAGTATAGCACTGCAAAGGCCAGCAATGACCAGAGAAACCCTGTACGTCCCATGCTCCAAGGTGTAGCGCCTATTGCCGATGCTTTCCACACAAAAACAAGCGCCACCGGGATACATGCCAGTGCGCATAGCCACGCCACACGCGTGTAGCGTCCTGGCCAGGGCAACAGCCCGGGGCGCGGTCGCCGTTCAAGAAAAAAGCCAAGGCCGAAAAGAATCAGGCCTATGGCAAAAAGCCCCGGCTCTCCTCTGTCAAACCAATAGGAGAATCGGCCTGTTTTTTCAGGATCAACACCCAGCATGGGGTCAAAGACCGCCAGGCGTGCCAGTAGTGCTACCACGGCAATGACTGCGCCTTCAAGTTGCAGCCGTGATATGCGCCTGGGACGCGCCCAGGTTTTGCGTGCAGCACCTGCCAGAAACAAGCCGCCAGGCAGCAGCGACATATACACGCCCGTCAATACCGCAAAATATACCATGTGTCAGTTCCCGAACCTATACCGACTAGGGATACAGACGTTGCCGCACCCAGTCTGCGCCGTTTCTCGTATACAATACACGGTCATGAAGCCGATAGGGCTGTTTCAGCCAAAATTCAATCTCATCAGGAACCACACGGTAGCCGTTCCAAAACTCCGGACGGGGCACTGGCCCGAACAAATAACGGGCCACATACTTGGCAATCCGTGTTTCCAGCGCCATGGGGTTTTCAAGGGGCTGCGACTGTTTTGATGCCCATGCGCCCAGACGGCTCTGCCGGGGACGTGTGGCAAAATAGGCGTCCGCCTCGGCATCGGTGGTTCTTTCAACAGGCCCGCGGATACGCACCTGTTTCCCCAGCGGCATCCAGTAAAAACATAGCGCCGCATGGGGGGTATGCCCAAGATGTGCGGCCTTGGGACTGGTCAGATTCGTATAAAAAACAAATCCGTGGTCGTCAAAGCCTTTCAGCAACACCTGCCGCGCATCCGGCAGCCCCTGTTCATTAACGGTAGCCAGCGTCATGGCAGTGTGATCTTCTATTCCTTCACAGTGCGCCGCTTCAGTATACCAGCCGTCGAACAGGACAAAAGGAGAGGCTTCATTCTGTATGGCCAAGAGAGTATATCCTTACGCTTGGCCGGGCGCATTGACGCGCCTGACCCGATTGATTCCATTATCGCAGGCGACCAATGCTTGCCCGTTTCAAATACCCCAGGCTTTTCTCCGCGATGGCTTCGGGGCCGTCCTCGAAATTGAATACTTCCACGGACACATACCGCTGATAGTTAATATCGTTGAGAGCATTAAAGATGGGCACAAAATCCACCTTGCCCCAGCCGGGTCCCTTCAGGTTTGCATCATTGGCGTGATAGTGTCGCAGATATTTTGCATGCTTGCGGATGACATCCGGCCGGTCTTCTTCCAGAAAAGACATGGCCTTGGTGTCCAGCAGCAGTTGGAAATTGGGATGATCCACCGCTTCAATCAGTTCAACCGTCTGTTCGGGCGTATGACAAAAGTTTGTTTCCCAGTGGGTCAACTGTTCCATGCAGATGGTTACGTCGCGCTGTTCGCACAAGGGCATGGCTGCTTCAAAAATCTCGCGGGCAAAATCAAAGGCTTGGTTATAAGTAAGGTCGCGGGCTACATTGCGCTGTTTGGGCGACCCGAAGATAAGCACTTTGCCGCCCACATCACCACAGAAATTGACAAGGTCCAGCAGGTACTTCTGGGTAAAAGCGCGCACTTCCGGGTCCGGATGGGTCAGGTGGACGCCTTCCGGCCCCACAAACACCCAATGAATGCCAAGAATATCCAACTGCGCCTTTTCCGCGAAGCGGACGATGTCCTTGCGTGTGGCATCGGGGATATCATAAACGTATTGGGACAGGGTAAAAGGCGCTATCTCCAGACCGTCGTACCCGATTTCCTTTACATAATTGATGGTGCGTTCAATATCGTTCCACTCTTTGAATATCTCACTGCAAATTCCGAATTTCACAAATGCTCCTCGTTCGCCGGTCCTGGGCAACACAACAAGGTCCGGTGTTTTTTCGTATTCTTCCAGGTTCTTGTTTTCTTGCGGCTGATAAACAACAACGCAGTTGCCGCCCGCCCGTTTTGCGCCGTACATCATTTCGTCCGCAAAACGAATAAAAGACTGGGGCGTGCTGTCCTGCCGATAGGTCATAACGCCAACACTCAGCGTACAATTACCGAACTTGCGCGCCAAGAAGGATGTGCGGATGCGTTCAGCTATTCTGCGCGCCAAATCCTGGTCGGTTTCGGGCAATATCACAGTGAATTCATCCCCTCCGTAGCGGCAGGCAATATCCACATAGTCGCGGGTGCATTCGCGCACAACGTCGCCAATGCCCTTCAATACCTTGTCACCCTCAAGGTGACCTTTGGTGTCATTATATTCCTTGAAGCGGTCTACATCAAAGAGCAGCAGCGACAAGGGATGGGACTGACGCCGGGCGCGTTCGATTTCCACCTGGAGTCTCTCATGAAAATAACGCTGGTTGTAGAGATTCGTCAGGCCATCCTTGATGGTGAGTTCTTTCAGTTCATTTTCCAGCTGCTTTTGCTGTGTAATGTCGCGGCAAATGCTCAACACCGAGTTCTCGGCGTCTCCCTGCTCGCGCACCTGGGATACGGACATCATCACAGGAATATGGCGTTCTTCCTTGTGGATCATTTCCGTTTCGTAATTCTGGATGGGGCCGCGGTTGAGCTGTTCGTAGATGCGTGCTATCTCGTCGGCGCCGCCGCGGAACAGGTTTGCCAGCGGCACATCTTTTAGTTCCCAAGGCGCATACCCCAGCATGTCCAGTACGCCGCGATTGACGTAGGTGATCTTGAAACTCATATTGCTGGTCAGCACGGTATCTACGGAACTATTAAGAAGATTCTCCAGATATTCCTTGGTGCTGCGCAATTCCTTGTTTGCATTTTCCAATTCAGAAATGGCTTCGCGGATGCGGTCTTCCAGACTGGTCTGGTACCGGCGGTTTTCAAGAAGCAGCCGACGTCGTTCCAGCGTCTTTTCCACCGTAAAAGCAAGGTCGCCAAGGTGAAAGGGTTTGACCAGGAAATCGGAAGCGCCTGCACGCATCACTTCCACGGCGTCGTTTACGTCCATCATTCCGGTGGTTACTATGCACGCCATTTCAGTGTCAAGTTCTAACACCTGTTTCATAAAATCAATGCCGCTTCCCGAAGCCAGATATAATTCCGTCATGAACAGGGTGTACTTGTTGTCGCGCAGCAATGCCAGTGCTTTTTCGGTGGAAGAGGCCGTATCACAGGCATACGACTCCCCTTGCAGGAAATCCTCCACAACTTCAAGAGTGCCTACATCGCTGTCAAGATATAAGATTTTTTCGGCCAAAATACATATCCCTGCTTTTGAACCCGCTTCAGGCCTGCCATGCTGCAAACGGCCCCTTACTTACCACGCATACACACCGCGAACAGGCGCATAGTTCTCCCTGAAAACCAGCCGCTTTTCCTGTTTTGGTATTTACACGTACTTCATCACCCCGATGAGGGCAACTATGGAACCAAGCGCAAGACCGATTTCAAATTTGCCCGGCAACTGGTTCTCGTCAATCTCTTTGTCCCCCAGCCCTTCCTGTGTTGCCAGTTTCTTATCGGCTGATGTTGCACCGCCCGACGACTGGGCGTGAACGTCTTCGGTCATGAATACAACACACACCACAAGGATAAGACAAAACAGTAGCGTTGCCAACACTGCGTTGCTTTTTAACATTTTATAATCTCCTGCATGTCTTGTTGCACAAAAGGGAACAACTCTCATTTAATACTTATTGTACCTGATTTCAAGGTGTAAAGTGAAAATCTGTTCAACGTAGAAAATTAACGCGGACCTCGCCCGCAACTTCTTTTTTGGATCGCGGTTTCGATCCCATAAGATGCTAATGCCATTTAACGAAACCGCTGTGCGTTCAGTCCAAGGAGTCAGGAGGGCTGTGCTATACTCAAAGTACTTTGATCTGCCCTGATGACAGAAGAACAACAGACAGGAACACTTCCATGAAACACACTGGATACCTCGTCACA
>CAZBNU010000260.1:0-5330 GCA_964493075.1 uncultured Nitrospirales bacterium
AACCCGCCCGAAAAAGACCGGAATGACGGTAAGGACACGTAATCCATGATTCAACCTCTTTGTGTTTATAGCAGTACCTCAGAAATAAGGTACTACCCAACAGATGTTATCTAATTCTTCAAAAGTCCGGCTTTCCGTTTACGCCGGTTATCATAATAAACGAGCGCCACGAGCAACCCCCCGACAAGGATACGCTGCCAATGCACGTTGATGTTCTGTAAATTACAGAAGTTGTACAACACAGCCATGATAAGCGCTCCCGCGACAGTGGCTAAGGCGCCGCCTTCACCGCCCATCAGGCTTGCCCCGCCAATAACACAGGCGGCAATGGCATATAGTTCATACATCTCCGCTGCGTTGGGGTCGGCAATACTGGTCCAAGATGCCAGCATCATGCCTGCAAAACCGGCTGCCGCACCGCTTATGGTGAACGCAGCAATGCGCACCCAATCTACGGAAATGCCGGAAAGACGCGCTGCCTCGCTGTTGCCGCCCACCGCGTAAAGGGAACGACCAAATCTGGTGAAGTTAAGTACCACAGCAAACACCGCGGCTAGACCAAACATCAGGCCCGTAGGCAGCCACCACGCATTTGCGCCGCCAAGCCAAGGTATTGATTCCGGCACAAAACGGGTGCCGCCCAGCCACATGAACGAAGACGGCAGACCGTAAACACTGACGCCGCCAGAGGAAATCAGTGTCAGTCCCCGCGCCACCATCATCATACCCAGCGTTACAATGAACGGCGGGATGCGCCCCTTTGATACAAGGAATCCGTTGGTCAGGCCGCAAAGAAAGCCGATGCCCGTGCCGACCAGAATCCCAGGAATCACGGGAAGCCCATAGGTAACCATGGCGATGCAGCCAATAACCCCGCTGAAGGCAGCTACACTGCCCACGGATAGGTCTATACCAGCCGTGAGTATCACCGCCAATTGTCCAATGGCCATCACGCCCACCACTGCAGTGCGCTGCGCCACCCCCTGAAGGTTACTGGAAGAACGAAACACCGGCGACACAACCGCCAGCACAATGCACAACCCCGCGAGGATAAAAAGCGGCGAATGTTTGGTTATAAAACGTCCCATATAGGTTTCTTTCTTTTATGTTCACTCTTGCACGTAAAGCAACATCACAGTTCAGCCCGTGAAATACAAATAGACGCTCAAAATAATTAACAGTACAACAACTGTATGCACAACGTCCCACTTGTTCCAACTTTCACGTACTTCCTTCCGCCCTGCAGCGGTGTTGGTGGCATAGGTAAGATTTTCGATCTGCTGTGCAGAAGGCGCCGCGGTAAACAGGCTCACTACAACCAGGGTGGTGCAGCAGAACAGGAACAAATAGACACAGAACTTCAGAAAATTAATACTGCCGTATGCTACAAGCATCTGTTGTAAACCCGAAAGCGCCTCCATATTTTCTGCGGCTATAAGTCCTGCATATATCTGGCAGCCCAGTTTGGCAAGCCCAAGCGCAAAACCAAAGGACAGAGTGGCAACAGCACCCTTGCCGTTAACCCGCTTCCAGAACACCCCCAGAAAAAACACAGCGGTCATGGGCGGCGCAAGATAGGCTTGTACGCTTTGCAGATACTCATAAAGGGCATCCGCCACATGCAGCATCACTGGTATCCACATCAGCCCCAGTATAACGACCACGCCAGTAGCCATACGTCCCACTGTTACCAGTTGCCTTTCAGAAGCATTGGGCGCAATTTTTTTGTATATATCCACGGTAAACAGGGTGGAACAGGAATTAAACAGAGACGACAATGAACTCATCAACGCCGCCAACAAACCGCCTACCACCAGACCGCGCAGCCCTATGGGTAGCAATTGGCTGACAAGGGCAGGAAAAGCCTGATCTGGGCTATCCAATGTGAGAAGATTTTTTTGTGCCAGCGCGTACGCAATCATACCGGGAACAATGAACAGGAAAACAGGTGTAATTTTGAGGTAGGCGCCAAACAGCGTGCCCCGACGCGCTATTTTCAAGTTGCGCGCAGCAAGCGTCCGCTGCACAATGTATTGGTCCGTACACCAATACCATAATCCCACAATGGGTGCAGCAAACAGCATACCTGGCCAGGGGAAATCCGGATCGCTGGCAGGCCGCCATAAATTAAAACGCTGGCTGCCGCTTAACTCACGCAATTCCGCCCAACCGCCAAGATGATACAAGCCAATTGCGGTAATACAGAGCGATCCCAATATCAGCACCACCGTCTGCATGGCATCGGTATAAACCACAGCACGCAAGCCCCCGAAACTGGTGTAAATACCTGTCAGTACGACAACACTCACCGCGCCCAGCCAAAAACTGTTCATGCCCGCAACCTCAAGGTCGGGCAACAACGTCTGAAACACAAGTCCGCCAGCATAGACCGTTACGCTTACCTTGGTAAACACATACGCAACAAGGCTCACCAACGTAAGAATCCACCGTGACGTTGCATTATAGCGCCGTTCCAGAAACTCCGGCATGGTGTACACGCCGGAACGATAGAAGAAAGGCACCAACACCCAGCCCAGCACCAACAGGCACCACGCATGCAGTTCGTAGTGCGCCATCGCAACACCGCTCTTGGCGCCGGAACCAGCAAGGCCAACCAGATGTTCCGAACCAATGTTCGACGCGAATAACGATGCGCCAATGGCAAACCAACCTATATTGCGTCCCGCAAGGAAGTAATCCGCCGAGGTCTCCTGTTTTCGGGACGACATCCACACCACCAGTGCCAGCAAGCCAAAATAGGCGGCAACGACCAACCAATCAAGCCAATGTAGACCTGTCATATCCATAACTCCCGGGGTTGATTATGATTGTTCAACAAAAGATACCTCTGATAGTCTACCTGTATCTACAGGGGGATAATCAAGAAGGATAGTATCAATCGCACCAGAAATAAAGACCGGTTTACCTGCCGTACCTACAACACTCCTATCTCTTTGCTATTAGAATACTTGCCATAAAAAACGTAACATGGTATACTGTTGACAGTTTGAACAACAATGTGAAGACGGAGATTTATTGTTTTATGTGGACACAGATGAAAATGATCTGCACCCTGCTAACGGTGAACATCCTCCTCACGGGTCTCGTTGCCGCCCAAACAGAGGAACGGTCTGTATTGGCAAGCCAAAGACAGGGGGACCGACGCCTGCATCAATTCCAGAGTGATAGCGGCACGATGACCTTCACAAATCGTCCAGAGAAGTACAAGCATCGCACGGACTATGTGGAAATAGACGTAAAATACGAACGCATTCCACTCCCCCCCCAATACAAGCCCTCTCCCCGGACACAACCAAAAATTGTAACCGATTCAAATCTACGCAGCATCGTAAGCCGTTATGCGAGCGTTTATGGCCTGGACGAAGCGCTGATTTACGCCGTCATTCGTGCAGAAAGCAATTTTGATCCAAATGCCATATCCAAAGCGGGCGCACGCGGGTTAATGCAGCTAATGCCGGGCACGGCGGCAGAAATGGGCGTAACAGACATCTTTGACCCCACCCAAAATATCGCAGGCGGCACCCAGTACCTTTCCAAAATGAAGGAACTGTTTAAGGACAAAAAACTTGCCCTCGCCGCCTATAACGCAGGACCGGAAAATGTAAAACGCCACAAGGGCATTCCGCCTTTCAAGGAGACGCAGCACTATGTGAAGACCGTGCTCGCCTATGAAAAAGGATACAGCGGTGGCGCGTCACGTCCCAATTTCACGATATTGACTGCAGGAAACCGACCAACCGTACGCCCCCGTCCCAGCGAAATCGCTGCAGAAAGTTCCTTCACCATCCACTTCCATAGCGGACTGACCCAACCCGCAGACAGTGTTGAAGATCGGGACCCCTACTGGTACATCGAATATGGCAATCGCACTTATCCCGTGCGCAAGGACCTGGTCAAAAACATTGAAGAAAAAGCCTGATCCCGAACAGCCGCCTTTCGTTAAAACTTATACGTGAATTGGGTCATAAGCGTGTTGTCCCAGGCGTTTACGCCACGTTCCTCGGCAAGGCTGTCATACTCTGTCTTCAGCGATGTCTTGAGGTTCAGTTTTTCGGAAAGGGGCGTTACCAAAGCCAGTTCAGACAGCGCCCGAAATTCTCCAAATTCTTCAAGGTTGGGCATCAATACCAAAGCCTCCGTAATCGTGCTGCTCTTGAATATCTGCTGCGAAAAATTCAGCCCCAGGCGCAGGTTCACATAATCCTCATTGCGCTTCTGGTAATCACGAAGGGGATCACGCAAATCCAGAAGAATGTCGTATAACTGCTCCAACGCCGACCTTGGCGTGAAAACAGCCCCATTGCCGATACTCAAAAAGGTGGTGTATAGATCACTCAATGCACTCGACCGGATATCATCGCGCAAGGCCGTACGTTCCCAGGGAGTAAAGGGGTTCCAGCGTTCCCGCGTATACGTAGCACCCAGGTCTGCGGATAGAGTCCGTTTTTCCTGCTTGATAAAATCATAGCCCACCCCCAATCCCGTCTGAAGCCGGTAGTCCAGTTTGCGCCCATCATCTCGTTCCGCCAGCCCAATGTTGTACAGAAACAGACGTTCCTGAAGGTAGTACTGCCAACGATAATCAAATTGATAGCGACGCGTGTTCAACACATCATCGGCAGCACCATAGGCTGCGGCAAAATTCAGGGCCAGCGTATTGCGATCGCCAGTACGTTTAACACCCACAGAAAATTTGAAATCCGTTGTATCGGTATTGCCGCTGCGCAAAGCCAACCCCAGGTCTACCGTCCCGCTCCATTTTTTGGGCGGTGGTGGATTCAGCATCCCATCCAGCGCTTCGGGTGTTGCTGCAAGCGCGACGATGTCGGCAGACGTTGCAGGACGAAAATCATCAGCGGCGCGTACGCCCATCCGCTCATCTTCCCGCACAAGAACACCTTCCACTATCGTTTCATCTGAAAGGGCCACTGCGCGGACTTCATCAGTCTCAATGGCGCTGACAGCGTCCATCTTCACCGATATTTCGCCAGCATAGGCGGTGGTGATACGCGCCACCCCACCCTCAATAGCAACGAGGGTTCCTGTAATCCGGTCGCCATTATTCAGTATGAGCATATCCGCCTCAGCGCTGAACCCTGCCATAAAAACGGTTAGTAATATCAATAATACAATTTTTTTCATTGAATCCTCTTCCATCGAAAAAATAGTACCTGGTAACAGACACTCTAACGTGGGCTTTACCCACAACCCAGATTATATAAAAGTAAGCACCACCACCGTCATTCCCGTGCCCACCGTCATTCCCGTAGCCTACCGTCATTCCCGCGAAGGCGGGAATCCAGAAGGGC
>CAZBNU010000261.1:0-5307 GCA_964493075.1 uncultured Nitrospirales bacterium
GGTATGGCAGCAAGGCGAAACTGTTTTGTTTGATGATGCTATGGGGCTCGGCCCTCGGGCCACGCCGGTCTTTCATAAAGGCCATCTATACACGCAAGGTGCGACAGGATTGCTGCAATGCCTGGACGCGGCAGCCGGGGAGGTCTTGTGGAAGCGACAACTCACCGAAGACGGTGATACTGGAGTCCCCTCCTTTGCTTTTGCCAGTTCGCCGCTGGTGGTTGACGGACTCCTGGTGGCATTTACCGCAGGGAGCGAAGGGAAAAGCGTCATTGCCTATCACCAGGAAACCGGCGAAATTGCATGGAGCGCCGGGGCGAAAGATGACGGCTACGCGTCCCCCCAATTGAGCGTGGTTTTGGGCACTCCCCAAATACTACTCGCGAGCGATTTCGGTATGCAGGCATTCAAGCCCGAAGATGGACAGTTATTGTGGCAGCACCAATGGGATATTGAGACCAATCCCCGGTGCGTGCAGCCTGTCGTATGGAAAGAGGAATACGTCCTGTTCGGCGGCACGGGCACCAGCGGCTCGAAACTGCTCCATGTTACGCGGGAAAACGAAATATGGACTGTAACGGAAACCTGGTATCAAAAACGATTTGGCCCTTACTTCAATAATGGCATCCTTTACAAAGACCACTATTATGGCTATGACGATGTGCGGCTCGCCTGTATCGCAATGGAAACCGGTGAACGCGCCTGGACAGGCGACCGTTATGGCGGGCAGTTGATCTTTATCGTAGACATGGAAATGCTGCTTGTGCTTTCGGAGCGCGGAGATCTCGCGCTGGTGCGGGCGGTACCCGACCGATTCGAAGAAGTAGCGCGATTCAAGGCATTGAATGGAAAAACATGGAATCATCCCATCATTCATCGTGGTAAATTGTACGTGAGAAACTCGGAGGAAGCCGTGTGTTTTGAGTTGCCGGAATTGACGGGATTACCCTGAGTTGCCTATTGTCAGGAAATTGTGGGGCTAGATGCGTTATACTTTCTGTAGACAGTTTTTGATTTTGTTGTAGGATGAGTAGGATAGGTAGGATGCGTAGGACTGGCTCGTGATTCTTAAACGTCCTACCCATCCTACCTATCCTACCTATCCTACTACTGATTCCGGATAAATACACAAACAATAAGGAGCAGTCTCATGGAAATCCTTAAAGAACTCTGGGCGTTCATGCGCGTCCGCAAAAAATTCTGGCTGGCGCCGATTATCATTTCGCTGGTGCTGCTTGGACTGTTGTTCATCTTTGCCGGGCAGGCTGGCGTAGTATCCCCGTTCATCTACGCGCTATAATTTCCCTTATATGCCTGAATCATGAATCTATGGGCAGGAGAACCGTCGTTTGTCCCCTGAATCGAAACCCCTATTGCCATCGCGGTTGGAATATGCCGCCTTGGCCGCTATTTTGCTCCTTGGCCTCGCGCTGCGCGTCTGGTATCTCTCGCAAGTCGTGGAAGCACCTGACTTTTCCGCTTTGCAACAGGACCCGGAAGTGCAGGACTACTATGCCCGCGGCTTGCTCACCGGAGATTGGAGCGTACCGGAAGGCGCCACCGATCCGGAAATGCTGACCACGCCGTTTTTTCGTCCCCCCGGCTATGGCTATCTGCTCACCGCCCTTTATTTTGTCTCCAACAGCAGTTATCTGGCGCCGCGTATCCTCAACCTTGTTCTGGGGATTTTTACCATCCTGCTGATGTATCTGCTGGGACGCCGCTTGTTTGGATCGGCAGCGGGACTGTTTGCCGCCTTCCTGACTGCTATCTACAGCGTGTTCATTTACTGGGAAGGGGAAGTAAACGACCCTGCCGTGTTCGTATTCCTGGTTCCCGCTCTGTTCTGGGTACTGCTACAATGGTCCGGCACCTTCAAACTACGTTATGTGCTGCTCGCTGGACTCATTTTCGGGTGCTACGGGCTGGCACGCCCCAACATCCTCGGGTTCGGCCCCTTTGTGGCGTTGTGGATGGTCTGGGTAGCGTGGCGGATCAACAACCTGCATCGTATTCCCGCCGCGTGGATGGTGCTGCTGGTGACTACAATCGCGGTCGTTATTCCCGTCACTGTTCGAAATTACGTCGCTTCCGAAGAACTTGTGCCCATAGCCACTTACTTCGGGGAAAACCTCCTTATAGGCAATGATGAGGACAGCGACGGCATCACCCCGTGGCTTCCCTATCTGCAAGAACTGGAAGGCACCGGCAACTGGTCTGCTCGCGATTATATCAACGTGGTGAAAGGGGCAAGACGCGAGGCAGGCGATCCAGACATGACCCACACGGAGGTGTCTTCCTACTTCACGGACAAGGCGGTAGCATATATTCGTTCTCATCCCGGCCAGACCCTGCAGCGAATGATGAAAAAGGCGGTACTGTTGTGGACGCCCATGGAAATTACCTGCAACAAGGTGGTCTATTATGAACTGCGCCACTACTGGCCGCTGCGCCTGTTGCCGGGATTCATGGTGGTGGCGGGCCTTTTCTGGCTGGGTCTGTTTCTGTGGTTTGGCGACGCACTTCGCAGACGCATCACGTCGAACCCGACGTTTCCACTGATGGTGTTGATCGTTTTGTTTCTTGCCTTTTATCTGGGCTCCTTCCTCCCCTTCTTTGTGAACGGGCGCGCCCGCGTACCTGCAATTCCCATGCTGATACTGTTTGGCGGCTATGCTGTTCAACGTTTATATACCGCCATCCAGAAGAAATCCGCGACCCGCGTTACCGCTATCGCCGTTGCGGCAATACTCCTGATGGCAGCGTTTTCATTCCAGATTATTCCCGTGGAACCGGACCTTGCCCGCTGGCATTACCAGCGCGCCGATTCATGGCTGCGACGGAATAACTTGCAGGAAGCAGTCGCGGAAGGCCGCAACCTGATTGCGCAGGCGGGTTCGGCATACATGCACCAACGACTTGGACGTGAATTTGCGGCTTTAGGAATGCTGGACGAGGCCGTTGAACAGTATGAACAGGGGCTTGAAATTGATCCCCAGTATCAGGACATGCTTTATCTGCTGGGCGCGGCTTTGGAACAACGGGGCGACCGGGAACAGGCACAAGCGCGTTATGAAGCCGCATTAAAACTGGACCCCTACGATGCACGAGCGCACAATGCCCTGGGCGAACTGCTGTTCCGTGCTGAAAACTATGAAACCGCCCTGGACCATTTCAACAAAGCGTTGGATGTTGCCCCGGATTATGGTGATGTCATTGACAATATCAGCAAGACCATGAAGGCCATGGGAAAAGGGAATGAGGTGATTGCGCGGTTCCGCGACATGCTGGCGGAAAATCCGGAACAGAAATATGTGCATTACATATTAGGCCGGGATTTGGCGGAACTGGGACAGGCGGAACAGGCCATGCAGCATTTCGCCGAAGCCGTGCGTATTGATCCCAACCTGGATGGCGCTCGATACCTGTGGGCAATGGAATTGAGCAAACAAGGCAAGATTGAAGAGGCCATGCGTCGCCACCGTGAAGCGCTGCAACTGAATCCCGACCTGAAATATACCCATGTGGCGTTGGGACGGGAATTGTCAAAACTGGGACAATCCGAAGAGGCCATCCATCATTTTTCCGAAGCGGTACGTGTTGACCCCTCCTTCCAGGATGCGCGTTACCTGTGGGGGCGTGAACTGGCGCGATCGGGCAAGGTGGACGAGGCGGTAAAGCAGTATGAAGCCGCCATTACATTGAATCCTGATGATGCGCGTGCCCACCATGAAATGGGCATGTTCTGGGCAGAACAGGGTGAGTTTGAAAAAGCGCTGCACCATTATGAAGAAGCGTTGCGGGTGGAACCCGGCTTTGCCTATGCCCTCGACCGCATGGGGCGGCTGCTGGCCGTGATGAACCGTTCGGACGAAGCCATTGCCCGGTATGAGGAAGCCATTGCTGCCGACCCGAAGAATCAGGACATCTTCTACCTGCTCGGACGGGAACTGCTGTTGCAGGACCGCAAAGAAGAGGCGGAAAAACGATTTCGCGATGCACTGGAACTGAATCCGGAAGATGCGCGTTCCCACAACGAACTTGGCGCATTGCTGGCGGAAAAAGAGGACCTGGAAGGCGCCATGCGCCACTACGAAGAGGCGCTACGCGCCGCGCCCCAATTCGGCTATGTGCTTTATAAAATGGGGCAACTGCTCGCTAAGCAGGGCTTGTACGCTGAGGCGCAGGAACGGTTTGAGCAGGCCATCAACCTCGACCCGGAAAATCAGGATTTGTATTACCTGCTTGGCAGCGAACTTGTCGCACAAAACAAGAATGAAGAAGCAAAACAGTACTTTGAAAAAGCGCTGCAACTGAATCCGGAGGATGCGCGGGCACACAATGACCTGGCATTAATTCTGGCGAAAGATAATCCGGAACAGGCCGTCATTCATTACGGAAAAGCCTTGGAAATCGCGCCTGAATTCACGCTTGCCTTGAACAACTGGGGCAATCTTCTGTTGGAACTGGGGCGTCTGGATGACGCGGAGGCGAAATACCGGGAAGCCCTGCGCATCCGGGAAGAAGACGAATACGCCTGGTATAATCTGGCGCGTCTGGCGGAAATGCGCGGCGCCTATGAGGAAGCAATAGAAAACTATAAAAAGGCGATGGAGAACAGTCCTGAAAACTCCAACATCCCCAACAATCTCGGTTTACTCTATGCCGCCAATGGCCGTCTTGATGAAGCCAAAGCCATGTATGAGACCGCACTTGAAGTTGATGATGAGAACCCGTTACCCCTGAATAATCTGGGACTGCTGGCGGAACAACAGGGCGATCTGGAACGGGCTACTGAATATTATGGGGCAGCATTAACTATCAAGCCCGCGTTTCTGCTTGCTTTGAACAACCTGCGTACGGCATTGGAAAAACTTGGCCGTTCAGAAGAAATGCAGGCGTGGTACGAAAAAGCGTTGGAAGCCATGCCGGAGAACGGCGATGTGCATAACAGTTTCGGGTATTACTATTTCACCCAGGGCAACTACGACGAGGCGCGCAACCATTTTGAACTTGCCCTGCAGCACATCCCCCAATTCCCACTTGCCTGCAATAACCTGGGCAATGTGGAATTGGCGCAAGGCAACCTGGAGGCAGCAGAGTCATGGTACGAGAAGGCGCTGCAGATTCACGAAAACGATTTATATGCCGACTTCAATCTGGGACGGGTTGCGTTGAAACGCAACGACATGGACGCGGCACAAAAACACTTTGAATCCATGGCGGCAAAGCATCCGGAAAACAAGGCTCTGCTGCAGGAAGCGGCAAGATTGTTGATTGAAGCAGGAAATACGGAATTGGGAAACC
>CAZBNU010000262.1:0-5249 GCA_964493075.1 uncultured Nitrospirales bacterium
CGCCATATCTCAACCCCTTATGACCCTAACACAACTCCTTTAGCGGAATCGCTGCCAAAAACCGACTTTCAGGTGAATTGTAGCTGTCAGGGAATAAAAACTATACGGAATCCCACAACATCTGCGCGTACATCAGGTAGTTCATGCTCCCGCACCGCCGAACGCAACCGGGAATAGTGATAGCTCCATGCACCGCCACGACGCACCTTAAATATGCCCGTGTCCGGTCCATAGGGATTTGTGACTGACCCTGACTGGTATATGACCGGATCATACCAATCCTGTACCCACTCAGCCACATTGCCGTGCATGTCATGAATTCCCCATGCATTCGGTCGTTTTTCTCCGACTGGATGGGTCTTGGCATCGCTGTTTCCCGAATGCCAGGCATAATCCGACAAAAAAGACAGATCGTTGCCGAAATGGAACGAAGCGGTACTACTTGCACGACATGCATACTCCCATTCGGCTTCGGTTGGCAGTCGGAACTCTCCTTCCTCGGATAATTGATTCAATCGCTCGATGAATCGCGCACAATCGCTCCAACCGACCTGTTCCACAGGATTTTTAGGATCTTCATTAAACCTGGCAGGATTGGTTCCCATAATCTGCACCCATTGTTCCTGCGTAACTTCGTGCTGGCCTATCCAGAAACCCCGTGTGATTTTCACGGGACGAAGCGGTGTTTCATCTGGTGGAATAGTGGAACCCTGACTTTGTCGGGATTGCCTTCCCCGAGAGCCCCCACGCGATCCCATCAGAAAGCCACCTGGCTGCACCCATACCATATCCAAGGTTACCCCATTGCCTAAATCTACCTGTTTTATATCGCTGATTTCCGGCGGCTTATAGGCGTCTATTGGGTCTTGCTTCTCTTTGTCTTTCTGTTCGGCTGCCCGTGCCTCGGCCTCTTCCTTTTGTTTTCGTTCACGTTCAAAAGCAACAAGGGGAATGGCATTAAACTCGCGGCCTGCCTCCGTATAGAGGCGCACCACCTCTTCGGGATCTTTTGCCTCTTCTGCCGCCTGGAGCTTCTGTTCGGCCAACACCCATTCGCCTCTGGCAAATTTGTGCACGACCTCCTGATCGGCTGCTTCCTTAAAGGTCAGACAAACAGTCCTTGCCTGCTCCGGAGTCAATACTGAGCTCACATTTGTATCCGACGACGGCACTTCTTCCGTCGTCCAAAAATTCCAGCCCTGCCATGAAACCACCGATGCCAAAACACCAAACAATACCAGCAGCAACAGCGTTCTGAAGGAGACCGCTTTTTTCTTCTTATCCGGCTCCTGGAAATCCAGTTTAGCGGCACTGTCAGCATGCAGCGCCTCGGCAGTGCTCAACCCAACAGCGGTCTGCAACGCCTCCAACATTTCACCTGCAGACTTAAACCGGTTTGCCGGGGATTTCTGCATTGCACGAATGACAACATGGGCAAGTTCAGATTTGATGAGCGGATTGATTTCCCGGGGACTGGGCGGACGCACATTGGTATGGGAGTGCATCAGTTCCGTAAAGCCACCTACAAAGGGCAGCTGCCCGGTGAGCATTTCAAAGAACATCACGCCAAAGGCGTAAATGTCCGTGCCGGGGCCAATGGCGCCGAAACGGTCCGGTTCAATCTGCTCCGGCGCCATGTAGGCTGGGGTTCCGGGAGCGCGGTCTTCTGTCTTGGTAAGACGTGTGAAAGCGGTATCTACAGAACTCTGGCGAAGGGTTTTTGCAATACCAAAGTCCATCAGTTTGGCGTTGATATTTCCATTATCATCCTTATGCACCATAATGTTGCTGGGCTTGATATCGCGATGCAACACCCCCTTGCTATGTGCATAATCCAGCGCTTTAAGGCATTGCATGGCGATAATGATGGCGTTTCGAGGCGTCATCAACAACACTTTGCTGGAAGATTGGCCGCTCCCACCCGTAGTTTTCTGGAATGGGGTACGAGTGAAGGTACGTTCAATAATGTCGGACAGGTCTTCGCCCGGCACATATTCCATTACGAGAATGGTTTTGCTATCATAATTCTGTCGGTCAAGGAGGGTCACAATATTGGGATGAGACCCCAATTGCGCCAGCAAGGTACATTCCATTTCCAGACGACGTGCCAGGGCAGGAGTGTCCTGCAGGTTCTCGCGCAGCACTTTTATGGCAACCAGGCGGCCTATATCATTGTCTTCGGCAAGATAGACGGCACCCATACCACCTTCGCCCAGCACTTTGATAACCTTGTAGCGTTCACCTAATAGTGTACCGCAAAGATCTTGTGTTGTATCCGCCATTTATTTCCGTTTTTCCCCATCATTCGCATACAGGCCTTGCATGCCAACTGAACTGGCCGTGCGAGAAAAACAATACCTCGCATCCCATAAATCACCAGACAGTCTCAATGACATTTCAAGAACCCCTTTGCAAACATTAATCTAATAAAAACATAAAGCCAAATTACAAATCTAACATATCATACTCATTTTACCATCTGAAAGTACAATCACGCACCAAATTATTTTATAATGGTTCTCGTCAGTACAGTGTGCTACAATACCCGACATCTTGTGGGCTATTTCATTGGCATTGCCACTGTTTAGTAACTTATCGGATCGGAACCGCGACCAAAAACAAGAAGTTGAGTATGCGCGAAGAAAAAATGGGGACAGCCCTGCCGCATCAGGTTTAATATGTGATTTGCAGCAATTCTATGCGCCGAGGGCAGTCCCCATTTTTTGCTTATCGTTCGTAGTTGTTCCAGGTTGTGGAGATAGACTCTGTTGCGGGCAGCGCCCGCGTTAGTTCAACAGCATGTGTATGTTTACGCGGAGATCCTCCGCATGAGTCAGAATTTTTTAGGTTCCAGATAGTATGCTAGAACTTTTTCAAATACGCGATTATGCGCTTATAGATGTACTGGACATTGAGTTTCGTCCGGGGTTCAACGTGATTACCGGTGAGACCGGTGCGGGCAAATCAATTCTGGTGGGAGCGCTGGGGCTGGCGCTGGGTGCGCGTGCTTCGTCGGACACGGTGCGCAGCGGCGCAGATCGGGCTTCTGTAGAGGCATCTTTTCATATCCAGGACATGTCGCCCCGCCTCAAAGAGTTACTCACGGAAGCAGACATAGCACTGGAGGACAACACTCTCATTCTTTCGCGCACGGTTTCCAGTGATGGGCGCAGCCGGGCACAGGTAAACGGGAAACTGGTGACCATTACCATCCACGCGGCCATTGGCGATGAACTGGTAGACCTCCACGGACAGCATGAACATCAGTCGCTGTTGCGCACGGAGTGCCAGTTGATGCTACTGGACGCCTTTGCAGGGGTTACCGATGAGGCGACAGAAGTAGCCAGGTGCATGACGCGCTTGAACAAACTTAAACGGGATATTGAAACGCTGGAATCGGATGATCGGGATCGCACACGTCAGGCGGATTTTCTTCGGTATGAAATCGGCGAGATTGATAACGCCGGTCTTGTACCCGGAGAAGAGGAGGAACTGCGGTCGCGGTTGCATCTCATCAACCACGCGGAAAACATCTATACCCTCTCCAATACCGCTTATGGTGCGCTGTATGAATCTGAAACCACTGCCGCTATTGACGCTATTGACGCCGCATTGAATGCGCTGGATGATCTGGTGGAGATAGACGAACAATTTAGTGCATTACGCACCCAGGTAGCGGAAGGACGCGCCTGCATCGAAAATGCTGCCGATGATTTGCGCGCTTATACCAGTCGCATGGAATTCGACCCTGCGGAACTGGACACCGTCAATACACGGTTGTCGTTGATTGGCGATCTGAAACGCAAGTACGGCGCAAATATTGAGGCCATACTGGCGTATCGGGATAAAGCGGCGACAACGCTGGCGGGTTTCGACAACCGGGATGAAACGCTGGCAGCGTTGAAAAACGAACAAACGGCACTTTTCGATGATACACAGAAAAAGGCGGGGGCCCTCTCAAAAAAACGTAAAAAAGCCGCCAAAGATATGGATGTGCAGGTGATGGAAGCGCTGCAGTCACTGGATATGCGCGGGGCACAATTCCAAACACAGATAGAAACGGTCCCCCTTTGTGGCAACGGCATAGACAAGGTTACCTTTATGCTGGGGGCCAACACCGGCGAACCGTTGAAACCGTTGCGGTCGGTGGCGTCCGGCGGGGAAATCTCCCGGATTATGTTGGCGTTGAAAAGTGTGTTCGTCACCCAGGACCCGGTGTTCACCCTCATCTTCGACGAGGTTGATGCAGGTATCGGAGGCGCTACTGCGCGACGGGTCGCAGAAAAAATGGTGTTGCTGTCCAGCCAGCGGCAGGTGTTGTGCATCACCCACCTGGCGCAAATCGCCGCACCTGCAAACGCCCATTATGCCGTGGTAAAATCCACAGAAAAGGGACGTACCGGAACGAAAATAATCACATTGACCGGCGAACAACGCGAACAGGAAATTGCACGGTTACTGGACGGCTCCGTATCCGCAGTAAGTCTGGAACATGCGCGGGCGTTGCTCGCAGAATTTGACGAAAGTACAGTAGCGAAAAAAACAAGGAAGAAGAAAAAATAGGGTTTAGGGTATCGGGTTTAGGGTCTGAAAGATGAGGACGTCATCACGCAGTCCTACCCATCCTACCTGTCCTACCTATCCTACAAAACCACAGAAAGGAAGTCAAAACTAATGCATTGTGGACTTGTAAAAATTGGCGTAATGGGTTCTGCGGGCGGCGAGATGGATGCCGCCATTGTGGAAAAGTGTATCGAACTGGGCCGTGCTATCGCAGAAGAGGGATGTGCCATCCTGACCGGCGGCTGTCCCGGACTCCCCCACTACGCCATACTCGGCTGCAAGGAAGAGGGCGGCCTTACCATCGGCGTTTCCCCCGCGCTCAGCATCCAGGAACATGTCAAACGCTACAAAAGCCCCACCGACAATATTGACGTGATGATCTACACCGGCGCCGGGCTGATGGGACGTGAAATAGTCGGTGTGCGCAGTTGCGACATCGTGATTATCGTGGGCGGTCGTTCCGGCACGCTTGGTGAATTCGCCATTGCCTACGACGAAGGCCGCATGATCGGCGTGCTCACAGGAACCGGCGGCATCGCCGATCACATAGACGACTTTCTGCCGGTAATCAAAAAACCAACGGGCAGCCGCATCTTCTCCGACAACGATCCGCGCAACCTTATCAAACGTTGCGTCGCCTCGTTCCGGGAAGACCCGCCCGTCATCGGAGAACGCGAAGCCGCGGG
>CAZBNU010000263.1:0-5212 GCA_964493075.1 uncultured Nitrospirales bacterium
TTCCAGAGGCTTCACCAGAAGAGCGCCTGGGTATCATGGACGTATTGACCCAGATTGCCGAACCGGAACATCTGGAGATGATTGTGCCCCTGTTGCTCAGTGCTAGTGAAGCCGAACAGGGCGCGGAGATGGCGCAAGTCGTAGCAACTGTTGCCGGACGCAGCGAAGCAGGGGAGGGCAGGATCGATGCGTTGACGAAGGCACTGGAAACCAATAACGATCCCGTAGCGCGAGCCAACATATATGCCACTCTCGGAAAAATCGCTGATGACATCGCGCTGCCCCTCTTGGAAAAAGGCATGGAAGAACAGGATGCCGGTGTGCGGCTTGCCTCGGTGGAAGCCCTTGCAAACTGGCCCAACGACAATGTTCTGGATATGTTGCATGCTGCCCTCGAACGATTCAAAGGAACTCCGGAAGGCGCTGCCGCACTGAAGGGCTACATTCGTGTCGTTGGTTTGAATGCGGAACGTGCGTCCGAAGATACCGTGGCGCTTTACGAAGCCGTGTTGCCCCTTGCCGTGTCTGCTGCTGAAAAGCAGGCCTGTATTGCCGCCATCGGCAGGACGGGCGCTGACGCAGCGCTGCCCGCACTGTATGACGCACTTGCCAGTGAA
Organism: uncultured Nitrospirales bacterium; assembly: GCA_964493075.1. Lineage (GTDB taxonomy): Bacteria > Hydrogenedentota > Hydrogenedentia > Hydrogenedentales > CAITNO01 > SLFT01. The sequence goes on from CAZBNU010000263.1 coordinate 618, forward strand.
GATATGGAGGTGGCCCGCGCCGCCGTGCAGGCTTTGGGGGCATGGCCCGATGCCGTGCCTATGGCGCGATTGGAAATAATGGCCAAGGATGGCCCGGAGGCTTTGCGTGCGGATGCCTTGCGCGGATATTTTCGGCTGATCGGCATTAACCATGAAATCACCGAAGAAGAAGCGGTCACCCGGTATCGCCAGGCCTTGTCCCTCGCCCCGAATGATGCGGAACGTAAGCGCATTATGGCGGGGTTGGCTGCCGCCGAGACCATAGGGGCATTGAACGTGGTCTTGGAGTATTTGGATAACCCCGAATTGAAAAGTGAAGCCGAAGTCGCCGCCGTCAAGATCGCAGCCAAGGTCGCTGGCGCTGCTCCGTCCAAAGTAGGTGCCGCAATGGATAAACTTGCGGCAGGTACAGAAAATGACTATGTGCGTGGTGAAATCGAAAAAGTGCGCCAGCAAATAGCCCGGTTCGAAGACTACATCACAGCCTGGGAAGTGGCTGGCCCCTACACTGATAAACGGGACAACGCCAAAAGAAATTTCGATAACGCCTTTGAACCCGAGACAAATGGGAACGATACCGCCATTGTCTGGAAAATAATTCCCGTCGGCACCAACGACCACATGCCCTACCTCGTCGAACTCGACAAGGCGTTGGGCGGCGATAATCGCGTAGCCTATCTTCGTACAAATGTCTGGAGCCCTGCTGCTTGCGATGCTCTGCTGGAAATCGGATCCGACGACGGCAACAAGGTCTGGCTAAACGGTGAACTTATAAACGAGGTCAACAAGGTACGTCCCGTCGCCCCTGCACAGGACACCGTAAAGATAAAACTCAAAGAAGGCTGGAACACCCTGCTCGTCAAAGTCATCCAGAGTAGTGGCCAATGGAGTGCCTGCGTCCGCATCCGAACCGCCGACGGCAAGCCACTCCAAGGCCTCCACGCAGACCTGCACGGCAATAACTAAAAAACATCAGCGCCTGCCGAAACACGCTTTCGACAGGCGCTCTTTTTCTTTTTTGACCAGTCCCCTTTTCGCGTTTTAGCCCCATTTCACCATCATGCAAGACCGCGTGCCTGGTTGAGGGCTTTAGCCAGCAATTCCGGCTGCTGGGAACCGATGATATAGTGGTGGCCCTCGGTTGTTCCGATGAGAACGCCTTGGTCGCCTTTAGCATTATAGAACCAGGTTCGCTGCCCATCGAATCTGCCACAACGCCATCCCCAGCCCCCGGCATCACGCAAAGGCCTGTATTGCACAACCCGCACTTCCTCAATCGTATCCAGAGGCAGGGTTTTCCATATCATGGGAAAGAAAATACCGAAGTGGATGTAAATGGAATCGTGGCGTACTTCAGTGTGCATGCGAAAAACGTTGAGCGCAATCGCAATACCCAAAAAGATGCCTGCAAAAATACCTGCTGCAATCAACACCCCATGCTGTTCGGGAAAATCAATTCCCCAAAAAGGCGCAAATGAACCGAGAATCACTGCGACAAGCACAACATAAACCCATGCGGCAAAGTGTTGCTGTTCATAATACTCAAGGCCTGGATACTGTCCGGCATTCATTGATAGAACCCTTTTTTATTATTGTCCATGCAGCATGGGTAAAGATCAACGAAATCCACCGTCGCCGCCTTAATGCACCACTTTTGTCTTATAGACTTTTCGTAGGGCATAAGTCAACTTTGCGAAGTTGGACATCTGGCGGCATTGTTTGCTGTGAAGCGTTGTGATACGATGGTTCTTTAAGCAGCGCTGAAAAAAAAATGTCAGAGGGAAAATGAATTTATGAATCGAAATAGTGTGCATTTTCAAGTGACGGTACTTTTGGTTCTTTGCTGCGCCGCAGCATCAGCCCAGTGGGATACGTTCTTTACCAAGCAGCACCGCGACCCGGTGGATATGGTGGTTGAGGGCTTCCTTTACATAGACGTGGAGGACTTTTCCGATTACGGCGGCTGGCGTATGGATACCCAGTTTGTTCATCTGATGGGATCGCCCTACCTCATGGCTACGGGCATTGGCACGCCTGTGGAAGATGCCACCACCACCTTTACCAATCCCGAAGCGGGCCTCTATCATGTATGGGTGCGGTCGCGAAACTGGGTACGCGAATATGCGCCCGGGCGTTTTCAACTAAAGGTCAATGGCATCGCATTAGACAAGGAATTTGGTGCGGCGGATACGGAGCAATGGACATGGGAAAACGGCGGCGCACTCCAATTGAAGAAGGGCACCGTGACGTTGGCGCTCCATGATCTCACAGGCTATTACGGCCGCTGCGATGCCATCCTCCTGACCACGGACGCCACCTACACGCCCCCCGAATGCAAGGATGCTGTGTGCGAAGAACGCGCACGCCTGATGGGACTTGATCTTGAGCCTGCGCTGGCCGGTAATTTCGATGTCATTGTAGTGGGCGGTGGACCGGCAGGGACACCGGCTGCCATTGCCGCCGCACGCATGGGCGCGAAGACAGCGCTGATTCAGAATCGGCCCACCCTCGGCGGCAACGCAAGTGTGGAATGTGGTGTAGGGTTGCAAGGGGCTGGACCGCATCACCCCGGATGGCGCGAAACCGGCATCGTTGAGGAGGCAGGACGCATCCGGATGGCTCGAGGCGACCACCATTACAGCAATGCCTTCCAGGAACTTTGTGAGGCCGAGGAGAATTTGTTCGTTTTCTTCAACCAGCATGTATTTGACGCGATGATGGAAAACAAAGAATGGATTACCAGCGTCAAGGCGGTAAGCACTCTCACTGGCGCTATTACCGAGTATCACGGAGCACTGTTCATTGACTGCACTGGCGATGGATGGGTGGGCTATTATGCTGGCGCGGAATTTCGCCACGGGCGTGAAGCGCGTTCAGAATTCAATGAGAGCCTTGCTCCTGAAGTGGCCGACGACATCACCATGTCAGGGTGTCTCATGGGGGACGGCTTGGGCAATCTGACGGCCTTTCGTGCAGAAGAGACCAGCGCCCCTGTATCGTTCACCCGTCCGCCCTGGGCCAGAGAAATTACGACGCTGGTAAGTCCAGGAAGGAATTTCGGTTCCTTCGATCGCGGGCTGTGGTGGATGGAGCATCCGGGAGACATCAACAATATCTGGCAGGCCGAAGAAGCGCGGGACGAACTGATCAAGGTCACGTTCAGTTATTGGGATTATATAAAAAACAGGAGCCGTGTCAAGGAAGACGCTCAAAACTATAACTTGGTGACCATCCCCATTATGAACGCCAAACGGGAGAGCAGAAGGCTGGTGGGCGATTACATGATGACGCAGCAGGACTGTGAAGAAGGCCGCATGTTCCCTGATCGGATAACCCATACAGGATGGCCCATGGACATCCACCATCCCGAGGGGATTTACTCCGGCGAAGAAGGCAGTTTCGATTTTCAAACACCGGTGCCCATCGGTTCTGTGCCTTTCAGATGCCTCTATTCAAAGAATATCAATAACCTGATGATGGCGGGCCGTTGCGGCAGTTTTTCGCGCGTTGCCTTGGGAACCGTCAGGGTCATGGGTACTCTCGGAACAATCGGCCAGGCGGCAGGAACAGCCGCCGCAATGTGTATCGCCAAAGCGGTCGCGCCTCGCGATATTTATACGGATCATATTCACGAACTCCAACAGACGCTGGTGAAAAATGACCAGACCATCCCCGGCATCAAGAACGAAGACCCCGATGACCTGGCAAGGAATGTAATCGTCACCGCTTCCAGCACCCTCTCGCATGACGTGGTGAATCTTGACGCCATTACCATTACCAGAACCATTCCCTTAAACATGACGCGATCGGTTGTTCTGCCGGTCGCCGACCTGGAGAAACTTGACACCGTCTTTTTCTTTTTCCAATCGGAGCTTGACGAGTCCCGTCAGGTCGTGGTGCATATCGAGGGTATGAAAGAGGCACAGCAACTTCACGCAGCAACCACGTTCGGCGACTGGCCAGTGGAAATCGCAGCGGATTCCAGCCGCTGGGTGAGCGTGCCTGTTGGCATCGAAATTCCGGCTGAAATTGCCTTCCTGCGTTTCTCGTTCCCGCAAACCCACAAGGTAGCGTGGCCCCTCATGTCGAAGAGTTATTATGGCGGCGGTCGCACTTATGGGAAGGGGAATGGCTTGACTTATGTGAAAGGCGAGTTCTACGCCATCGCCACCTCCCCGGTAATTGACAGGGCCGTATACAACCCGGCAAACGTGGTGAACGGCTGGACCCGATTGAAAGAGAATCCCGCCAGTTTATGGGTCTCCGACCCGGCAGCAGATTTCCCGCAATGGCTGGAACTTGATTTCGGAAACATCGCCGAATTCAATACTGTTCACCTGACATTCGACACCGACCTCAACACGGCTCATACGGGGCCGGCCTATCCCCAGACCTGCGTAAAAGAGTACACCCTTTCGTTCTGGAAAGACGGAGCATGGGTGCAGGCAGTCAAAGAAACCGACAACTACCAACGTCACCGCATTCATCACTTCAAGCCGGTAACCGCCCGAAAATTGAAACTTACCATACAAGGAACGCACGGTTCTCCAGCAGCGCACCTCTACGAGATTCGCGTTTACAATAATTAACGCGGG
>CAZBNU010000264.1:0-5207 GCA_964493075.1 uncultured Nitrospirales bacterium
GTGGAAGAGCAGCAACTGCTGGCGGAACTCGGCGAAGCCACGGCACAGGATCAGGTGGATGCCCAGAACGATCTCATCCAGTCGCAGAACAACCTCACCTCCGCGATCATTGCCCACACCATCGCCCGGCTGGGATTCTGGCGCGATATGGGCATCCTCTACATCGGCAAAGATGGCCTCTGGGAGGAAACACCGCTCCAAACCCCATCCGAAGCGCCTGTGCAAATAGAAGACGCCGCGCCAGCAGGATTGTAAAACAGAGGGGGGACATTCCTGTCCCCCGCAAGGGCATGAAACGGGGACTGAAATGTGCCCTTTTTTTCTGCCGCCAAACACGCTGCTTCACCGGCACAGCAGCAACAATCTCGTAATGCGTCCTGCCGTTACGCATCGAGGAAGCCTCCATCTCCATAAGCCGCTTGAACCGCCTCTTCCATGAGGACAATCTCCGTATCGCTCAGCGCACTGAAATAATTCGCGCGTTTCCTCTCGGAAATCCGCCCGTTATTCTGGAGGCAGAAGCGGATAAAGAGGTCAATCTGACGGTCGGGCATATCCACAATTTCCTGAATAGCGATCTTCGTCTTATCGTAGTTGACCAGAAACACCAACTCGCTCGCAAGTTCGGTTTCAATGGTTTGTTCAATAAAGCAGAACAACGCTTCTGCTTGCGGAGTCATGTCGGGGTAACGGTACCATATTGCCGTGTCATTATGGACAGTCATTTGTCCCTCGTCATCGAGCGTATATTCCGTCAGGGGCATGAGGACGCGCGAGAATGCCTCCAGGGAAGCATTGTAGTCTGCAGCATTTCTTAACATGGCCGCTGATATGGGGAATATGACGCCTTCAGGCGTGAATCCCCGCTGGGCCAGGACATTATGGATCAGGAAACGATGGATGCGTCCATTTCCATCCTCAAACGGGTGCAGGAAGACAAACCCGTAAGCAACGGCAGCGGCATGGACCACCGGAGAAACCCCGCCCGTTTCCATTTGTTTGTGAGCAGCGACAAGGCCATCCATAAGATCAGACAAGTCCTCCGGTCTGGGGCACACAAAATGAATTTTCTCATGCTGCCAGGCAACCGTTTCTCCAACATAATTTTGCGTTGACCGATAGTTGGAATCTCGAAAACGCGGATCAACCGTCCGGTTCTGCAATTCAATCAGTTGATTCCTGTCACAGAAATCCTCCCGCTCCGCCAGTTGCAGCAGTGTCACAAAACGGTCTGTCCGGGTCGAACTGGGAGTGATATGCTCGATCTCGAAGGACGATTTCGTTTCTTTGGTGTAAAAATAACCGAGTGCGCGCTTCAGAAGCTCGGGCGAATAGGCGGAGACCATACGCCGGCACCTCTCGGACAGGTCGTCCTTTTCTGCACGCTGCAGGGCTTCGCTGCGACGAACCATCGGACAGAACCTGCGGTCACCGAGAAGATTGTCATTGATGCGTTGACGGCCGACCTGCCGAATTGTCTTGACGGTGTAGTATTTTTCCGAATCAAGCAAATCTACGTAGTTACCCTGCTTCAAATCCTCCAGCGGGAGGGTTTTGTTCAACAGAAACTCGTAAAGGAACCAAAGGCGGCGGGCGTATTTTCCGGTGGGTCTGGAGCGGAGATAGTTTAAGAATTCCTCTTCTTCCGCCGCTTGAAAAAGGCAGTCGAGAATCGCAAGGTTTGTTCCGTCATACTTTAACGCGAATTCGAGATGGTCGCCCAGCGAATCGCCTGGCCAGTATTGGGATGGATAGACTTCCTCAACCCCTTCCGCTGTGGTGCGTTTTTTTCGCGTGGAAGAGATGCTTACAAAGGACTTATGCCAATGCGGTATGACACTGAGATGGTATCGCTGGATAAGAGCTTCGTATCCAGCGGCCCTGGCCGTACTATCAAGATTATGTTCAGCCATGAACAACTCCTAAAACGGTTACAAGAACAATAAAATAATTACAATAGCGGCAGCGCCGTCTAAAATGGTTATTTATGGCAATTACATTTTCGCAAAAAGCGTTAGGAAATATCCAATATAATTATATTATTGATTGTGTACTCCAAAATAATTATGGCACGCTTGCGTTTGTAGAGTCAATCCCCTCGTTTTCGACAGTCTGCAATTCCGTCCGGTATGTAATCCATAGGCCGTCTGCACGATCCGCCGTCTTGCGTCGGCGTCGGAATATACGGTGAAACCGGAGGTGGGCGGCGCCTGGCGCAATCTGGAACAGGCACTCCGCAATTACGAGGTGGCGCTGAAAGTGTACGTCTCAGTGAACGCCGTGTGGAAGAGCAGCAACTGCTGGCGGAACTCGGCGAAGCCACGGCACAGGATCAGGTGGATGCCCAGAACGATCTCATCCAGTCGCAGAACAACCTCACCTCCGCGATCATTGCCCACACCATCGCCCGGCTGGGATTCTGGCGCGATATGGGCATCCTCTACATCGGCAAAGACGGCCTCTGGGAGGAAACACCGCTGCAAACACCATCCGAAGCAGCCGTGCAAACAGAAGACGCCGTGCCAGCAGAACAATAATACGGAGGGGGGACATTCCTGTCCCCCGGATTCACCAAGCGTTGGGTATAGAAATGTCCCCGCTTCTACCCTTTTTTCTCTGCAATGTACACATGGCAGGGCGGCAGGTTTTTCCAGATGGGGCCCACGCGGCGGGTGCCCGGGAAACGCTTCGGAAGTTTGTCATGGAAAAAACGGCGGCCCGACGGGAAGATGGGACTCATGGCGTAAGCGAAGGTGACAAAGCGGCCACCCGGAGCAAGCACGTTATAGGTCGCTTCAAGAATCTCATTCTGGAGGTCGTCATCAAAGCGTGTCCACGGCAATCCGGAAACAATGGCGTCACACTGATCGTGCCCCGCTTCCTGCAGATATTTTAACGCATTCTGTGCGCCATCATGAATGACGTTCGCGGCAGGGCAGCGTTTTTTCGTCGCCTCCACAAGGGTCGGACTAACTTCCATGGCAATAAAATAAGCATCGGAAGACATCTTGCGCAGTACGGCCTCAGTAAAAACACCATCCCCCGAACCATATTCCACAATGACTTTTGCGTCTTTGAGTTGCGCAAGATCGGTCACCGCTTCCGCCAGTTCACGGCTGCTTGGGCCAAATGCACCGGTGGTCTTGTTGTCGCGGATTACTTCTTTCATGAATGTCAGCCAGGGCATGCCATCTTCCTCCTGAGGTCTGGGCAAGGCACACAAGCGCCTTTGTCTGATTGTAAACTGTTTAACCTCCAACAATCATATTGTCGCTGAACACTCTGGCCAATGTCAACCCGACCACGCGCACCACAATGTTCACTTTCCAGTGGTTTCGGTCATGGGATCCGGAAGTGTCTCCAGAGAAGAGGCAAGTTTCTCCAGTAATCCAGTCGCTTGGGCAGGGGTGCTCATGCGATACTCGGTACGGCGACAGGGCGGCTGATGCACGATGCTCTCGCGACCCAGCAGCTGATTCCAGCGCAGACGTATGAGCTCCATGCCCCCGGTCAGTACCAAACCTGTTGCTTTGAGGCGGTCGGCAGTGGTGGCCTTGCCAAGCACTTCCGTATAAAGACGCATGGTTTCGCGGGCCTTACTTCGGGCAGCCCGATTGGGTGCGTATACCCATGCCGCCCACAGGGACGGACGCACACCAACAGCCATGCGCGCCATCATCAACAGGCGGCGCTTCATGAACCGGTCGGGTTGCGGCGCGTCACTCTTTTCATAACGCATGGTGTCCCCATTCCATACCAACCCTTCCTTTTCACGGGCACGCAATTCTTCCCAGCCCCGCTTCAATCCCTGCGCCAGGGTCAGCGCCATGTTCACCACACCGGGCCCGCCCTTCAGGTATTTGCGGCGGAAGGCGTCGCGCAGGATGCGCACATGGTCCGCTGGATTTGGAAAGTTAGGGTGTTCAAAAACCAATGCGCTCTGACCGTGGAGGTGGCGGTATTCAATGGGTTTCATACGCCCGTCTGCTTCCAGCTGGTCGTAAAGCGCGGTACTGGGACAGGGTGTGTAGTTCATAAACTGGGTCAGGCTGGAGTTCAGGCCGATTACCCAATCAATGTCTTCCTGAATGTTCTTCTCATCGTGCTGCTCCTGAAACAGGATCATGGACGCCTGCACGATAATGCCCTTGCTCTGCAATTCCTGGATGAGCGCCTTGAGGTCAATGCCCTGGTTCTTGGTATGGGCGCTGGACTTGGATTCCACACCGATCCACACCATGCGCACTCCCATCCGCACCAGAAAATCAACGCCCAGTTTCCGGATGGTTTCCGCAGAGGAAAATAAATCGAACACATAAGGTTTGTTGTGCTTTTCCATTTCCGTCAACAGGTCCCGTGCTCGTTCAGGTCGTTTCAGGAAGTTCTCATCCATCACACTGAACCCGGTCGCTTTCGTCTCACGTTCCGTTTTGCGGCAGGCCTCATAAATCTCTTTGCCCGAATCCAGCAGCGGCACATAGCACTTGTTGAATTTGTGGGAGGTAACACAGAACGAGCAGGCGTTTTCACAGCCCAGACCCGGCATAAGAATCGCGCCGCGTGGTTTGGTGGAGTATCCGTAGATGCGTTCGTAGGCAGGTCCGATCAGCGCCGGATGCTTGATGGGTGCTGTGGTGTCCTCGCCAAAATACTGACGCAGCCAGCGCACACCGTCGCCGTGGCACACTTCGTCATGGGGCACGAATTTGTCGAGGTCGGGAATGACAGAACCATAGCCGCCCAGAATGATTTTGATTTCCGGGTGATGATCGCGAATGTAACGCGCCATGCGCCGCGCCTTCAGCACATTCGGCACAATGAAACTGATGCCCACGTGGGTGTAGCCCTTCTTCAGTTCCGCCTTGAAATCTTCCCATTTCGGGAAGTCCAGGATTGTGGTGGGTGTTGAAAGATTTTCCGCAATCATGTACAACCCGAAACTCCAGTAGGATTGGCGGGGCGAATGGATGCCCTGGCAGCGGGTAATCTGGTTGTTCAACAATTCCATCTGGCAGCCCTGCGCTTCGGCATATTCATCCTTCACGCCATAGGGGCCAAAGACAGCACTTAACAGTAATTTGTTGGGGATGGTCATTATCGTGTTCCTTGTCCGACTATCAGGAGTCGGTATTTTCGATTTGTTGCTCGGGCGGCACATAGAACCGGCGGGATTGGGAGGCATCGCGCACAAAGCCGTTAAAAAGCAC
>CAZBNU010000265.1:0-5205 GCA_964493075.1 uncultured Nitrospirales bacterium
ACTACCTTGCAAGACAAGTATCCTCTTTATTCTGAGCGCACTCCCGATTTTCTGTTGTCTCTGCAGGAGAAGCCACCTCAAGGATAGGGCGTTTCTCCGTTGCTTTTTTGGGTAGTTTCTTGGCGCTCATTTGGACTATAGTTACCAGATTGTGTACGGCTTCAGAGAAAAAGCGGCTCACACCCTCAAAAATTCCGTCATCTTTATGTGCCAATGTTGCCAGGTGTTCAAGATGCTTTTTAATCTCGAAAGCGTGGAACTTAACCGCCTCCACAGCGTTCATCTCTGGATGGAAAGTCACGGTTACGCACAGGTCCAGCGCCTTCGCATAATCCACAAGATCACTGACCTTGATCGAATCGGCGCCGGAACTTTCCAGTTTCGAGATGCGGCTCTGGGTGCAGCCGATACGATCGGCCATTTCCTTTTGCGTAACACCGTTTGAACAGCGCAAATTAAAAAGCGCATTCGCCAGGATTCTGTTGGCGGCTTCCTTCTCGAAATTCTCGGCAAATGCCTTGTCGCCCGCGAGGTTCTTCACCATTTCTGAAACTGATTTGTATGTCTTGGCCATGTTTCTATCCTCTCTTCAGCGTTGCCATGAATTTCCTGCAATCCAGGAGGTCTCGTTGCTGAGAGTCCTTGTCTCCAATAGTAATCAAATGTACCGTGGTGCTCGTGACAACAACATAAATGTAAAGCCGTGTGGCGCGCAGCCGTCCTGGAGAGCCGCTCTCATCAATGGCAACAACACCCTGAGGTTCATTGTGAATATATCCAGCCTTCAACTGACCGGGCAGCAGACCCGACTGTAGCGCCCCGAAATACTTGTTCAAATTCTGAAGCGTGGCAAGGGTGGCCTGCCTGTTTTTCTTATGATAACGCTTAAATTTTCCAGCGTATATCGCTGATTCTTTCAACACCCAATCAGACACGCGATATTCCTCCTTGGAATATATTTATTAGAAATAACGATTCTATTATATATAAATTATTCCATCATGGCAATATTTTACACCAAGAAGTATTTTGGAACAAGAAAGGTAATGTTAAACGATTTGGATTTCGACATATACTTTGTGCAATACGTCGAAATCGTCAAAAAATAACGATCGTATGAGTCGTATTTTTGAGTAGTTACGAACTACCTTCTTAACAGCCAAAAAAAGCATCCCCCGGCAGAGACGGGGGATGCTTGCGCTGTTTGAACCACAACGATCAGTTAAGGTCAAAGCGGTCAAGGTTCATGACTTTGTTCCATACTGCCACGAAGTCGTTCAAAAACTTCTCCTGGGCGTCTGCACAGGCGTAGACTTCCGCGATGGCGCGGAGTTGGGAGTTGGAACCGAAGACGAGGTCAATGCGGGTGGCGGTCCACTTGCGCTCACCCGTCTTGCGGTCGCTGCCTTCGAAGACATCTTTGTCGTCTGCGGTAGGTTTCCAGGCTGTGCCCATGTCGAGGAGATTCACGAAGAAGTCGTTGGTCAGCGCTTCAGGCTGCTTGGTGAACACGCCGTGCGCGGACTGCCCGTAGTTGGCGTTCAGTACACGCAACCCACCCAGCAACACCGTCATCTCCGGCGCGGTCAGCGTCAGCAGTTGCGCGCGGTCAACGAGCAGTTCCTCATCGGACACAGAGAACTTGGCCTTGCGATAGTTGCGGAACCCGTCAGCTGCCGGTTTCAACACGGCGAAGGCCTCCACATCGGTCTGCTCCTGCGAGGCATCCATGCGTCCCGGCGCGAAGGGAACGGTTACGGTGTGGCCAGCATTTTTGGCAGCCTGTTCAACCCCCGCGCAGCCTGCCAGCACAATCAGGTCAGCAAGGGAGACTTTCTTCCCGCCGGACTGGGCGTTGTTGAATTCTTGCTGGATGCCTTCGAGAACTGCCAGCACCTTCTGGAGTTTTTCCGGTTCGTTGACTTCCCAATCTTTCTGCGGGGCAAGGCGTATACGCGCACCGTTGGCGCCGCCGCGATTGTCCGAACCGCGGAAGGTGGACGCGGATGCCCACGCTGTGGCGACCAGTTGGGAAACGGAAAGTCCCGAAGCCAGTACCTTCGCCTTGAGGTCGGCCACGTCTTTCTCATCAATCAGTTCATGATCAACCGCAGGTATCGGGTCTTGCCAGAGCAAATCTTCTTCCGGAACCTCCGGGCCTATATAGCGCGAACGGGGGCCCATGTCGCGGTGGGTCAGTTTGAACCAGGCACGGGCAAAGGCATCTTCGAATTCCTGCGGATTTTCAAGGAACCGTTTCGCAATGGGTGCAAACCCCGGATCGTAGCGAAGCGACAGGTCTGCCGTGGTCATCATGGGCCGGTGCTTCTTGGATGGGTCATGGGCGTCAACGATCATGTCCTCTTCTTCCACATCCTTGGCATACCACTGGTTTGCACCAGCCGGACTCTTCACAAGTTCCCAGTCGTATTTGAAGAGCACCTTGAGATAGCCCATGTCCCATTTAATCGGATTCGGCTTCCACGCACCTTCAATGCCGCTGCTGATAGTATCGCCTGCCTTGCCGCAACCGAAGTTGCTTTTCCAGCCCAAGCCCTGTTCTTCAATGGGAGCGGCTTCAGGTTCGGGACCCACGTGTTTGGCGTCGCCTGCACCGTGGCATTTGCCGAAGGTGTGTCCGCCAGCAACCAGCGCGACGGTTTCTTCGTCGTTCATGGCCATGCGCAAAAAAGTATCCCGCACATCTACACCTGAAGCAACAGGATCGGGATTGCCATTTGGCCCTTCCGGGTTCACATAAATCAGCCCCATCTGCACGGCTGCTAACGGATTCTCAAGGTCCCGTTCGCCGGAATATCGTTTGTCGCCAAGCCACTCACTTTCACTGCCCCAGTAAATATCCTCTTCCGGCTCCCACACATCCGCACGACCCCCGGCAAACCCGAAGGTTTTGAATCCCATGGATTCCAGAGCACAGTTACCCGCGAGGATCATCAGGTCCGCCCAGGAAAGTTTTTTGCCGTATTTCTGTTTGATGGGCCACAGCAGGCGCCGCGCCTTGTCCAGATTCACGTTGTCCGGCCAACTGTTAAGCGGCGCCAGACGCTGGTTGCCGGTGCCCGCGCCGCCACGCCCGTCATTCACGCGATACGTACCCGCACTGTGCCACGCCATACGAATGAACAATGGGCCGTAATGGCCATAGTCGGCGGGCCACCAGTCCTGTGAGTCGGTCATCAGTTTATAGAGGTCCTCCTTGACGGCTTTCAGGTCAAGTTTCTTGAATTCCTCGGCGTAATCAAACCCTGCGCCCATAGGGTTGCTTTTGCAGGTGTGCTGATGGAGAATTTTGAGATTCACCTGATTCGGCCACCAATCCCGGTTCGACGTACCGCCTCCGGCAACGGACTTTGCAGTCATCCCGGTCACTGGACATTTGCTCTCATTGCTCATCTTTGTTTTCCTTTCCTTTCAGGTTTTGCCGCCACCGCAGCGCCACACACGCATAGATGTTCAGAAATACAAGTCTATCAATAGCAGCGGGTAAACACAAACTTGCAGCCCTTGACACCTTTGGAATTATAAACATACACCATTAATTGATGTTTTTAACAACAGATAAGGTGTGATTATTTCTCTGCCTCGCGGCAAAAAAAAGTAGACGCGGCATCTTGCCGCGTCAGGAGGAAGAGGCAGGGACACCTCTTCTAAATTTAAACAAGGAATTGTAGGCTGGGTGAAGCGTAGCGGAACCCACCTTTTATGCTACGGAGTTTTCAGGTGCGCAGTCCCTTGATTTCCGACATAAACTCGTTGATGTCCCGGAACTGGCGATACACAGAGGCAAAACGCACATACGCCACTTCGTCCAGTTGCTTGATGCGCTGCATGACCGCTTCACCCAGGGCGGTGGTGCTGACTTCGTGTTCGCCGCCGTTGAACAGTTCGCGCTCCACGTCGTTGATGAGGGCATCCACCTGGTCCAGACTTACAGCACGTTTTTCGATGGCCTTCATGATGCCGCTTTTCAGTTTCCAGCGGTCAAAACTCTCACGACGACCGTCTTTCTTGATCACCATTTGCGCAACTTCCTCAATGCGCTCGTAGGTGGTAAAACGCCTGCCGCAGTTGATGCATTCCCGGCGGCGGCGTGTTGCCTCTCCGTCCTTGGAAACACGTGAATCAACGACTTTGCTGTCTTGATAGCCACAAAAGGGACAACGCATAGTATCGCATTCCTGATGTTGTATTGTTTTCTAAACCGACCCTATATCGGCGAGAAAACAACATATTGTGTTATCTACTGTAGCAATAGCATAACACATACTATATCCTGTGTCAAGAAAAGAATGTCAGCGCGGTGTCTCCATAACGGCGACTTTGGGATTGACATAGGGCAGCGACCTTTTCGGGTAGCGGCGTTTTACTGGATGTTTCCAGAATTACCATACTGTCAGGTCCTGTGTATCCATGTTCTATCAGGCTAAGCAGCAAGGGTTTGTAGTCCACAAAGGCGTAAGGTGGGTCGGCAAACAGGATATCAAATGGTTGCGGCTGACGGGACAGCCCCTGGGGAATAGATGCACGGAGCAGGCAGCCATCCACCGAAAGCCTGCACAATTCCAGGTTGCGACGGGTAAGCTGCAGTGCGGCGTTGTCATGATCAATAAAGGTGCAATGCCGTGCGCCGCGACTTAAGGCCTCAATGCCGTTAGCGCCACTGCCGCAGAACAAGTCCAGGAAACGCGCCCCTTCAATACGAGGCATCAGTATATTGAACAGATTCTCGCGCACCCGATCGCTTGTAGGGCGAATGTCCCGGTTATCCGGCGCAAATAAGCGCCGTCCTTTTGCTGTTCCTGCAATAATTCTCATGATTATATAACCTTCACCCTTACGTCCCTTATGTCCTTTATGTCCCTCGCCCCTTTTTTCGCCCAAACTATAACACGAAAGTGACAAAAATTGTCACTTAACGACAAATTTTGTCACCTGTAGTAACGAAATATCGTCGAAAATCCGGACGACAGTCCAAAACCCCTGAATATACGCAATTTATTTTTCCTCTTGAAATTGGCACAGCAATTGCTCAACTCCAACCGTAGTTTTTAGTTGAACCTTGTGTCTGATGTGTGTGTCGGTAGTCGGCATACAACAACCCCAATGGAGGATTTAGCTTATGAAGAACAAAGGTTTCACCCTGATCGAACTGATGATCGTTGTCGCGATCATCGCCATCATCGC
>CAZBNU010000266.1:0-5055 GCA_964493075.1 uncultured Nitrospirales bacterium
ATGCTCCGCCACGGGTGCGTGTAACATTGGCGGTGGGCGGGTTGCATCGTGACAAAACACAGGAGGATGTGGTGCGTCGTGCCACGGAACTGGGCGCACATCGGGTGTGCTTCTGGGATGCGGATCATTCACAACGCCCGGTCAAAGCCACCGCGCGCTGGAACAAGGCCGCCGTAGAAGCGTGTAAGCAGTGCGGTCGCTTTTTTCTGCCCCTGGTGGATACTGCCCCGTCGCTGGAGGCATTTCTGCAAAGCCATAAGGGGCCCATTGTCATCGGGCTGCTTTCCGAAGCAGCGGCTGGTGTGCCGCAGGTTTCCGTTACCGATCGAATTGGTCTTCTGGTTGGTCCGGAAGGAGATTTTTCGGCGCGGGAACAGTCGCTGGCGCTGGCTGCGGGGGTAGTTCCTGTATCGCTGGGCATCGCCACCTACCGCAGTGAAGTGGCTGCGGCATTGCTGATGGCTCTTGCGGCATATACGCTGGGTGAGCTGGGGCCAGGCTTAAAGATTGATTTGCAGTAGTGCTGCTTCCGTTGTTTCAGTTTTTGTGAACATAAGCGCGAAGAAAAAATGGGGACTGTTCCCGTCGCAATTTCAAATATTGACGGAGGGAATAAGGGGCGCCTGATTTCATGCGATATCCGTTTTTTACAGTAAAGGCCCAGCGACGGAACTGTCCCCAATTTTTTCGGGCGTGTGCGTAAGGGCCGCAAAAAAAACGGGGACAGCCCTGGCGCATCAAGTCTAACAGGTGGTTTTCAGCCGTTATATGCGCCAAGGGCAGTCCCCATTTTTTGCTTAGCAGTCAGAGTTGTTGCAGGTTGTTTGCAAAGATCGCGTCAGTTTTCTGCGGGGGGCACTTCTTCCGCTTTGCCGTTGTTCAGGAACAGAATAATATCGCGACCCTCACCACGATGCTTGGATATGCTCAACACTCGTCTTGCCGGATCGCCCACCTGTGATTCTATAAACTGTTCTGCGGTGGCGACATCGTCAAAGACCTCAATGTTGATGTTGTCGTAAGCATCGTAAGTACTGCGCAATTGACGCCCCAGATTTTCAATGTCTTCCCGGCGGCTGTTCCGCGGCACCACACCCACCATTCCCAGCAGGGAGGCGGCTTCCTCCCCGATTTCAGCGGCCACTTCGGGCGTGCGTCCCCACTGATGAATTGGTGTGAATTCAAAGGGTTCGTCCGTGTAGCTTTCTTCCACGGCAGATGGCGCCTCTTCCGATTGAAATTCTTCGTTTAGAATCTCGTCTATGAGTTCCATACCCGGACGGGGAATAATAGCCATGTCGGGCAGCCCATACTGTTCCTGCATCTCATTGAGCCGCTGTACTTCCTTGCGCAGCAGGACGTTTTCCTCTCGCAGGTCCGTCATGATTTTGTTAATCATCAGGTCCAAGGTGGACTGGAATAGTTTGATTTCATCGCGCAATGTTTTTACTTCAGATTGCAGCGCCTTGATGGGGTCTTCCGGTGTTGCCTCTTCACTGGATTGGCTGGCATCTTCGGGAAGCAGTTCCGGTTTTGGCACGGCATCAGGCCGCCCCACATGCACCTCAATGTGTGTCTCGGGTATTTCAAAATCCGGTTTGTTATTCTCGGCTGTTACAGCAAAAACAGGCGTCAGCAAAACAAAATAAAAAATCTTATACATGTATACAGGCATTATTTACTCTCATAACCGGCTACAATTCCTTGTTTATGTGTAGTGGTGAACTATAGCATTTTCAGGCTATGTCATCAAGAAAAAAAGATTAGGCGATGTTGCCATCAAGTATTTGTCGCACCTTGCGCAACAGGTCGTCCGGGTGGTAGGGTTTTTGGATCATCTGTGTGCGTTCATTGAAATGCACGTCGGCATGGACGGCGTCTATGCTATAGCCGCTTGAAAACAGTACGCACAGGTCGGGACGCATGGACCGAACGCGCTCAAAGACTGCGAGCCCACTTAATTTGGGCATGATGACATCAAGTAGTACCAGAGCAATTGCATCCCTGTGTTTTCCAAACACATCCAGCGCTTCGGTGCCGTCAGCGGCGGTTAGTACGGTGTAGCCTGCGCGTTCCAGAATGGTTTGAGACAGACGGCACACAATCTCATCATCTTCGGCGATAAGAATGGTTTCGGTACCGCCTGGTGCAGGTTGCTTTTCTGCTGCTGCGATGGGGGTGGCCGTGCGCTCGACTTGTGGCAGGTAGACGGAGAAGGTGGTTCCCATGCCTGGCTCGCTGGAAACCAGAATGAACCCCTCATGCTGTTTGACAATGCCGTAGACGGTGGCCAGTCCCAACCCCGTACCCCTGCCAATTTCCTTGGTGGTGAAGAAAGGCTCGAAGATTTTCCGGAGCGTCTTTTCGTCCATGCCGCATCCCGTATCGGCAATGTTCATGCAGACATATCGGCCCGGCCTGTCCCAATTGTTGTCTTTACAGAAATCCTCATCAAGGGTTACGTTTTGCATGTTAATGGTGATAGTGCCGCCTTCAGGCATGGCATCCCGTGCGTTGACGCACAAATTCATCAATATCTGTTCGAGCTGCCCGGCGTCAGCATGTACGGTTCCCAATCCTGGAGCATCCTGGATGTCAAGCGTAATGTGTTCCCCGATGACGCGACGGATCATTTTCATCAGGTTGCCTGCCACGTCGTTCAGATTGACATCTTTCATCTCCAGCACCTGACGCCGGCTGAATGCGAGCAACTGGCGCACCAGCGTGGAGGCGCGCTGGCTGGCCTTTATGATTTCTTCGAGGGAGTTGTACAGTGGATCGTTTTTGCCCACCTCGTCCAGAGCCAAATCGCCGTATCCAAGGATGGCCTGCAGCAGGTTGTTGAAGTCGTGGGCCACGCCTCCTGCCAGCTGCCCGACAGCCTCCATCTTCTGGGACTGCCGCAGTTGTTCCTCCAGAACTATCTCATTGGTAACATCGCGTTGTATGACGACGATGTTGATCAAGGCGCCCTGTGCGTTGCGTACAGGGGAGACGACCACCTCTGCTGTGTAGGGCGTGCCGTCCTTTCGCGTATTCTGTGTGCGCCCTGTCCAGGGATTTCCCGCCAGGACAGATTTTTTAATTTTTTCGTAGTACGCGTCATTATGTGCGTCAGTTTTCAGAAAGCGTATATTCATACCGATGGATTCATCGCGATTACATCCAGTGACCGTTTCAAACGCAGCATTTGCATATTGAATGATACCTGCAGGGTCGGTAATCACAATGCTTTCTGCTGCCTGTTCGATGGCGAACACTAGTCGCTCTCGTTCTTCTTCTGACCTTTTACGGTCTGTAATATCGCGAGCAACACCACGGTAGCCAACAAGCTTTCCTGATGCATCCAGAACTGGAACGCCACTCGATTCAAGTATGACACGATGACCATCCTTGTGCAGGTTGGCGTTCTCAATGGCCTTCATGGTTTGTCCGGCGCTTGCAAGGGTGCGGAAGGTATTGGTCAGCTGGCGCTTTTCTTCCTCAGGCATGAAAGCATAAAACTTTTTGCCTAAGACTTCTTCGGGAGTATATCCGAGAATTGCCTCGACCTGGGGACTTGAGTAAACAAAATCCCCCCTCTCATTCGATTCCCAAATCCAGTCGCTAGTGGTTTCTACCAGGTTGCGGAACAGTGATTCCGATTCACGTTGTGCCCGAAGTGCCTCCTCCATGTGGCGGTAGACGCCGCCAGCGCCGAAACCCAGTCCAATCACATAAAAGGCAAACAGCATGAAAACATTTGCCCATGCGAGAAGGGAGGTGCTGTACGTGGCAACCTCATAGGTGTAATTCAATAATCCTGCCTGTATGGCCAGCGTGACGCTGCCAAGGGTGGCGAGGCTTAAGAAGATGGAAACAATGCCAGCCTTCATGCCAAACAGGATAACTGTGACGACGACCAAAGCCATCAACGGCAGTTGGGTGGCCCCAACAATCCCGTAAGTGAGCAAACCGCCCAGGCCCATGCAATACAGGAGGAGCAATACCAACAAGGTTCGAATATAGTAGTGGATATGGTTCCGAAAAATTGCAGCACACACAATAATGGCCACCGCGACGAAATGTAACGTATACAGGTGGCTCCATCCATATTCATGGGCTCTTACCGCAGAGAACAAAAGGAGGGGCATCGCCGCGAATGCCGCAAAGACAAGCCACATGTTGATGAACTTTGTGCGGACAGTGCGGATGTCCGAAAGCTCCCGGTTCCAAACACGGGCAAGGCCGACCATGGATGCCAGCGCCGCAGAGATGCCCAGGGCGAGAAAGAGCCAGAGATATTTTTCACGGGCATTTTCTTTGTCGCCCAGACCTACACCGAACCAGCCCACGTCAATCTGGTTGCGCTCCTCCTTGGTGATGGCGTCAAAGCCCTTGTTGATAAGGGCCAGCAGTGCCGTATCTTCCTTGCGGACGGCCATGCACAGGCTGGAATCCAAGACGATATTGGCGGAACGCCGATATTGGTCGGCACCCTCCGCCAGGGTAAGGTGGTAGGTCACAAGCGGTTCTTCAGCAATGAAAACCTTGTAGCGACCTCCCAAAGCAGCGAATATTATCTTTTCATAATCTGCAAGTGCGACAATCTTGACATCGGGCACGTTGAGACGCAAATATTCCTCAACGTTCGACCCTTTGAGCACGCCAACGGTCTGCCCCCTCAGGTCTGCAATTTCCCGGATGGGCGACATGTCCACATGAAAAAAAAGATAGGAGATCAAATCCTGATAGGGTTTGGTGAAAGCCATGTGGTTGGTGCGTTCAGGGGTGGGGGTGGCGCCATTGACCACGTCTATATCCCCATTGAGGAGGGCGGGGATGACCGCCGACCATTCCATGGTGCGGAATTCTACAGGCGTGCCGGTTTTCTTTGACCATAAACGCCAGATATCCACGTCGCGTCCCGCTGTAAGCCCCTGATCCGAGGCAAAGAACATGGGGCGAAAATTGCCGCAACCTACCACGACCTTCTCAGGAGGATCGGTTTGTGCCCACAACATGATCGGGAAAAGCAGGGTAACTGCAATTATTCCCGTTATGACTTTATTCACC
>CAZBNU010000267.1:0-5047 GCA_964493075.1 uncultured Nitrospirales bacterium
GTTTTTATCGAAATTCCACTGGGTTTACAACATTGCGTGGGCAACTATGATTTGTACCTGTGTATCATCATAAATAGTATCAATATGGCTTGCGACCAAAATCGCTTTAGAGTATAACAAAAACCGGGAATCCAGAGGCGTCTCTGAATTCCCGGTTACCAACTATGGTCCAAAACTATTGGGGCATTCCTCGCAGGTTAGCGGGGTCAATGCCCGCCTGCTGCATGGCCTGCGCCTGCGCCTGTTGCACCCGCGCCGCAAAAAGGCGCTGGAGTTCCGCGATGGTTTCGTGGAGTATGGCGGCCTCGTCAGCGCTCAGGTTACCTTGCGTCTTGTCGCGCAACATTACGACGATGTCAATGGCTTCCTTGGCCTGTTCCAAGTTGACCGTTACCGGCCCCTGTCCCTGTCCACCAAGTAGGCCAAGACAATACATGGCCTGGGTGGCCATCATGTTGACCAATCCCTCAAACAAGGGGTTCACCTCGGCATTCGGGGCATCAGCCTCCTGTGTTTCGGGGGCACCTTCAGGCGCTGAGGACGCAACCGGTTGCGAAGGCGCCTCACCCTGCTTGGGCGCAGATGCACCTTCATCTTTCAGGCGCGCCTCCTCCTTTTCGCGTTGGATGCGTGCCTTCCAGTCTTCGTCCACAACTTTCCTGGTCTTAATTTCCGACATGACGGTTCACCTCTGTTTGTCGAACTGCGGCCTGCATACAGGCCGCACATCAATGTCCGCCATACAGACCGATGACGGACGCGTCACGCAAGCCCGGAATTATTTGTTCTTGTGGCGATCCTGCCTTGAACGTTTTTTCCGTTTGTGCTTGTTAATTTTCGTCTTGCGAACTTTTCTACCACCAGCCACGGGCTAATCCTCCTGGTTGCTGTGATTACACTATAAATTTCACCTGTGAGTGCCTAGCGCAGCCATGCGGCAACGGGCAACTCATAAGTCACTATTTCGTCTTCGTCAAAATACAACGCGATTTCACGCGCCGCCGTCTCCACGGAATCAGACGCATGAATCAGGTTTTTCTGATTGCTCAGGCCTAAATCACCGCGAATCGTGCCGACTGCTGCGTCAAGGCAATTCGTGGCGCCGTTCATCTTGCGCACCTGCGCCACGGCGTCCTTGCCTTCCAGCACCATCTGCACTGTGGGACCGGACGTGATAAAGGCCACCAGTTCTTCAAAGAACGACTTGCCCTGGTGTTCGCCGTAATGCTTGTGTGCCTGTTCCACAGACAACTGCTGCATCTTCAGGGCGACCAGTTTCAGGCCACGCCGTTCAAAACGGTGGAGGCATTCGCCCACAAGACCGCGACCGACGCCATCCGGCTTCACCATTACAAAAGTGCGTTCCATGCTAAATAATCCTTCCGCTTGCGCTACGCCCCGCCGATATTCCAACTCGTAATGACACTACCCTACCCAAAACGAAACAACTATCGGGAGGATAAGAATCTGTGCGAAAAGGCTGCGACGCCGCAAAGTGGACTGTAAGAATAGCAAATTTCCCGCCCACAGTGCAATGTTTTTTTGCCCGCGCGACGATTCGCTGATTTGCAACAGATCAGCCAAAAAGGCTATACTCTACGTCGCGAGGTTCTTCAGGTGCCGGGGTAGCTCAGTTGGTTAGAGCGCTGGATTGTGGATCCAGAGGTCTTGGGTTCGACCCCCAACCCCGGTACCATTTTTTATTCACACCTTTTTATTCCTCGGACAAGAGCTGCAGTATCTCTTTCCTGATTTCACGGAACGCCTTGATGTCCGTGTTGTATTTGTCGAAATCCAGCACCAGCTTTGCAGCCAAATTCCATGCTTGTTCATTGTTCTTTTCCGACAACATGCTCAGCAGTTCGTAATCCACCACGCCGTCGCGCATGGCGGCGAAGCGGATGGAAGCAAGGGGCCCGTTCTTGCCGGGATAGACAACCCACGGATCGCCCGCGGGCAGGTAAGGCGGACCACCGTGTGGACGGGTCGTATGGGTCGTGGGATCGTCGCCCGTCCAGTGATTGTAACCCCAGTGCAGGTACCCCGTGGCGCCGTATTTGAAATTGATCCAGTGCAGCAGGCGCGTCTTAATCAGGGGTTGTTCAATGAAGCGATTCGCATATTCGCCCTGGGGGAACACGCAGGTGTAAAACCAGATTTCGTCGCCCGCTTTCTGCCGTTCCTGATAATGTTCAAAATTCTCATGGAAGTAATTCAACTGGGGCACCCACACGTCAATGGAGCCGGTGAGGTCTTTGGAGTGGGTCGCTTCGATGATGCGCAGTTCGGGTGCATAGGTACGCGCCAACGCGGCAAGGGCTTTGTACGTTTCAAAATTTGATGAGGTTGGTTCATCCGCCAGATGCTGCATGTAGATATCCAGCCAGCCTTTCTCTTTCAGATGCGCCACCAGCGCCGGGAAAAAACTGCTGTAGAAATTGCGGGCCTCCTCGGAGTCGGGGTTCACCCGTTCTGACACCACCTTGCCATCACGAACCAGACGCACCGTAGCGCCGAAATCGGATTCCCAGCCGCCCATGCGCCCGCCGATATGGCCGCCTTCGATCCTGCCGATGCACCCTTCCTCGATAAAAATCTGCACCCAACGATCGAACCGGCTGAAATCAAAGGTCAATGCACCGGAAGCATCCACCGTGTAGTTGGCAAGGTTCAGCGGCGAAATAAGCGCGACATTCTGCCGGTACTCCGCCATGTTGCGCGCAAAACGGCGCAGCAGTGCATAGTATTCTTCCGATTCCGGTTCGGGCGCAATGTCCATGTGTTTCCAGTTCATGCTGAACCAGTTCGTCACCCACAGGCGCGTCTTTTCGATGGTCACAGGATACACATAGACCTTCAGCGGCACCACCGTTTTTATTTTGTCATCGCCGGTGACGGATGCCGTCGCCACATACACCCCCGGTGCGGCATCCACAGGAATTGTCAGGGAAACCCAGAACGGCTGCGCTGTGTCCGCCGCCAGGGAAATCTGTTCGTCCTCCAACAGCACATCGGGATACTCAAAGGGCGGCTTGCGTAGTTGATCCGCCGAGGGGCGCTGTGTCGGTCGGTCCACATTCACATAGCCCACGAAACGGGTTTCCGTACACTGCAGGGTGTGTTTACCGCCTTCGTGGACAAAGGGCGACACCTCGACACGCAACGCATCCAGTGCAGACGAACCACGCGCCACAAATTGAAAGTCCACCGTCTCCCCACGCGCCGCATGGGCGATCGCCGCTGTGCCATCCACCGGCATAGCATCCCGGAACACCTTCTCCAGCGGGTCCACCGCCCACACCTCCAGCGTTTCCGCCGCCGCAGCAACCATCCCGCAGCACAACACCAGCGCAACCAGCATAATCTGCCACTGCATAATCCTACCCTTTCGTTTTGCCCCGTGCTTAGTTTCTCAAAACAACATGATACGCCATTTATTGAAATGTAATCCAAAATCATTTGATTTAACCTGTCAGGGTTGCATAGGATTACTTAATCGAAGGAGTAATCTATGCCTGAGTGTTATATTATTGCGGGTCCCAACGGTGCAGGGAAAACAACTTTTGCCCGTGAGTTCCTACCCAAGTTTATGGACTGCACCCTATTCATCAACCCTGATTTGATCGCGGCGGGTCTTTCACCATTTGATGTTGACCGTGCCATGTTAAAAGCTGGACGCCTTGTGCTTGAGGAGATTTCCAACTGTATACGAAAACAAGAGACTTTCGCATTTGAGACAACCCTTGCCGGACGATCCTATGCGCGAATAATTGACCTTTTACATGAGCAAGGCTATCAGGTAAATATGTTCTATTTGTGGATACCATCTCCTGACTTATCCGTGAAACGAATCCAGCAGCGGGTCAAGGAAGGCGGGCATAATGTACCGGAGGAAGATGCCCGGAGACGATTTCATCGGTCGTTTTGGAACCTTTTTAATCTCTATCGAAAACGAATTGATATTCTCTATTTCATAGACAATTCAAAAGCCTTTCCAAAACTCATATTTTTAGATAATCACAATAAAATCATCGTGTACGAAAAAGAACTATATGATTGCTTATTAGATGGAGAAAGCAGATGAATACCTCTCCAGTTTATGAACTTACCCTTACAGAGAAAGTGATGAGGGCGATGGAAAATGCCGTTGCCAAGGTTGTAGAAGAGCATCGCCGTAGCGGCGAACCGATGGCGGTTTGGCGGGACGGTAAGGTTATTCTGGAAATCCCAGAGCCTGTTGACACACTGCGGGAAGGAGAAAGTAATTACAGTATGGACAAAGACGGCACGGACAACACGGATATAAAAACGTAAAAACAATACATGTACTCAACTTCTCATAAATAATGTCAGCGCAGAAATACACAATGAAACCCTACTTCAGTACAAATAACATCGCTCTTTATCAGGCAGATGCCATAGAAATCCTTAACGGCCTTGATGCCGAAAGCGTAGACCTGATCTTCGCTGATCCGCCGTACAATCTTTCCAACGACGGGACAACGTGCCACGCCGGAAAGCGTGTGAGCGTGAACAAGGGCAAGTGGGATTCCAGTCAAGGAATTGAAGAAGATTTCAAGTTTCATTCCGAATGGATTGCGGCATGCCGGCGGGTGCTGAAGCCGAACGGATCGCTGTGGATATCGGGCACGTACCATTCCATTTATGCCTGCGGATTTGCGCTGCAGCAGCAGGGCTGGCATCTGGTGAACGACATCTGCTGGTACAAGCCTAATGCCGCGCCCAACCTTGCCTGCCGCATGTTCACAGCGAGTCATGAAACGCTGCTCTGGGCGCGCAAGGACAAGAAGGCAAAGCATTACTTCAATTACGAACTGGCCAAAGGCGGCAACTGGGAAGGGGATACGCTCAAGAAACCGGACAAGCAGATGCGCAGCGTGTGGGTTGTAAACCCACCGCGAAACACGGAGAAACGGTTCGGCAAGCATCCGACCCAGAAGCCAGAGGCCTTGCTGGAACGGATTATTCTGACGTGCAGCCGCGAAGGCGATGTCGTTCTTGACCCTTTCTGCGGCAGCGGCACCAC
>CAZBNU010000268.1:0-1614 GCA_964493075.1 uncultured Nitrospirales bacterium
CAGCAGCACCATTCAAGGCGAGCGTGGGCGCGGTGGTGTCGGAAACGGTTACGGTGCGCGTCAGCTGAGGCGCAGCGTTCGATGCACCGTCAGAGACGTTATACGTTACCGTATAGACGTTCGGCACACTGGCATCAACCGTGTCGCCGCCGATTACCACGGAGGCATTAAGGCTGCCGTCGCAGTTATCAAGCGCGGAAGCGCCTTGTTCTGTGTAGGAGCCGCCGCATTCGACGGTGACCGCTGCCGCGCCGTTCAAGGCGAGGGCAGGCGGTGTGGTGTCGGCAACCGTCACGGTTACGTCACAGGTATCAACGCCTTCACTGTTGGTAACGGTGAGAGTGACCAGCGTATTGGCGGTGATGGTGGTTCCAGCGAGCGGGCTCTGCGTTACTACCGCGTCGAGGCAGTCATCCGTATAGACCACGCTGCCTGTAAGGTCGGGCAGCAGTGCTTCGCAACTGGCATCCAGGGCTATGGGGCCCGGATCGGCTGCGCACGTTGTTATCACAGGCGGATTACAAACGGTACCAATTACGGTCACGTTTGTGGTGCAGGTATCCGACGCGCCCGTCTTGTCATAGACCGTCAAGGTCAAGGCGATGGGCGACGCGGGGATGTCTGCAGCAGAGAAGGTGTAGGGTTGCAGTTCAATGTACCACAGGCCTGCTTCAATGATGGATCCAGCCACGTCAAAGACTTCGGCCGGATCGTCAATGGTGGTGCGAAGAGTCAGGTCCACGGTTGTATCCAAGCATGCGGCACTGAGTGCCACCGCATTGATTTCGTACGCGCCCATGTCCGAACGAAGGGCTGAGCCGCCGTTCACCGGGCGTACTGCGCCCTTGAGGTCTTCGGTGACTGTCGAGGCCGGGTTAGCCGTATCCACCGCAGGCGAGCCCACAGCGGGGATGTTGCCAACAAGCAGGGGTTCCACGCTGATATTGCCCGCACCCGCGGGAAGTACGCTCATGGTGCTTACCACATTAAACTGTGATGCACCGTGAAGGTCCCACGAGCCGCCTGTGCGTGCGCCGAGGCCCATGTACCAGGCCGCATCGGGGTTCCAGCCGGGTAGGGTTGCGTTGATGTAATTCGTGCCGTTCCAAGAGACGGATATCCCTCCAGCGGCATTGACAGTCACATTCACCGGGACCCAAGTCGCGGTACGCAAGCCAACGGCAGGCGCTACGGAATCCACGGGGACGGACGCGATGGTCGCACCGTTGTAGATGAGATCGATGAGGTCATAGTCCGGGGAGCCAACCGATCCATCATAGGTGCGGAAGCTGACCACGATGCCGTTGCCGCCGGAGCCTGCTTCGCCAAAGGACGAATTTGCGCCTGCCTGGTAGACAAAGGACATACCGTCCGCGCCGTCACCAGTGCCAATGAACTGGTTCCAGGTTGCCGTGAACGCGACAAGCGGCACGGTAGGCTGGAAGCTCCAAGAGCCCTGCTGACTCACTGCTTCAGTCAAGCGCAGGTGCCAGTCAAAGATGGCGGCAGTGCCGTACAGCGTGCCCGGTCCGAGCGGCGGGGGATCCGGTGTATTACCATCAAAGCTTGCCGAGGCGGTGTAGGCTGCGGTCTGCACATCACTATAAGTGACTG
>CAZBNU010000268.1:1714-4968 GCA_964493075.1 uncultured Nitrospirales bacterium
TCTTCCTGCATGCCCGCGCCGCCGGCATAGCCTTCAAAGCCGCCGTACAGCGCCACATTGTCTTTAATCACGAGGGAGCCTGTCACGCCGCCCCAGTTCTCTGTGCGGTTTTCGCCATAGGTTGCGGCAGCAACCCATATTTCGCCGCCGCCCGCTGTTGCCGCAGCATTAATGGCGGGCTGAAGCGTGTGATAGGCTGTCGCCCAGCTGAGTCCATCTTCACTCGGCGAGGTGGGGTCAACGTAGAACACAAGCCCAGTGCCTACGGTGATGTTCGCCACGGCCGAATTGAGGGTGTACGTGCCCAGGGGATGTACATTGCGCACAACCACGCGGTAGGCGCCTGCATCAGTGAGCTGCGCATTGGTGATCGTCCACGCGGTGGTGGCGCCAAAGGCATTGAGGTCTACCCAGCCGCCACCGGTGTTCCGCTGCCACTTATAGGACAAAGTACCGGCTGAGACCGTGGCCGCAACATTCATGGTGTAATTGTCACCAACATTGAGGCTTGCGCCCTGGGGCTGCTCCGTTATTTCAATCGAAGGCGCCACATTCACCACGGCCGTGCCCGACACTACATTGTATGTCGGGTTACTGCCGAGTGCCGAATCAACACGGTTGTATACGATGCAGCGATACGAACCTGCGTCCGCCGCTTCGGCAGCGCCAAGACTCAGTCCTGCATAGACTGCGCCTGGAATACTCGTCCATGTGCCGCTGATGTCCTTCTGCCACTGGTACGTGAAGTTTTGTCCTGCAGCACAGGAGGCCGTTACGGAAAGGGCCACCGGAGCGCCGGGGATAAAATCGCCGCCGCCCGTTGCGCCAGTGACAGTCACCGCAGGCGGTGCACCGCCGACGATATTCACAACATCACTAAAAATTGTTTCCGGCGAGCCACACTTGAGCGTGGTGGCAGTCACCTGGTAAAAGCGCTCACGAGTATTTCCATCAAAGGAATAGAAATCCGTTTTGAAGAAATAGTTCGCGGTTGCAGGGCCTACCGGGTTAAGGCTGCCCGCGCTTGTACCCACATACCACTGGTAGCTTGTGCCGCCGCCATCATAGTCAGCGAAGACATTGAAGTCCACCTGCGAACCATAATCCAGCGGACTTGCTGATGAGGGCTGTGAGAACCACAGGAACTGCAGCGGTGTCTCAACATCCTCCGCCTGCCTGAATAGAATTGGTGCATAGCTAGCCTGCCACGACTGTAGATTCGTGGTGCCATCCCCATTGAGGTCGCCCGAAGCCATCAATAAGGTTGGTGAACCAGTCAAAAGATAGTCAAAGACCTGCGGCGCCAAACCTGCTGTACCGAGAGAATAGGAATTCAACCAGTTTGTCAGGCCCGCTGTGAACGCTGCCCCATTGATGGAAAGTCCGATACGGGTGATTTGCACCCAGTTTCCACCCCCCAGATCAATCTGCGGCATTGACACCGGTGTTTCAATGAGTATATTTGCAATTACTGGAATGGTATGATTCTTTTCATCGCCCACATCCGGCATGACCCATGGCGTTTCCTCTC
Organism: uncultured Nitrospirales bacterium; assembly: GCA_964493075.1. GTDB lineage: Bacteria > Hydrogenedentota > Hydrogenedentia > Hydrogenedentales > CAITNO01 > SLFT01. The sequence goes on from CAZBNU010000268.1 coordinate 3,246, forward strand.
CCGCCATCAGTTCCCCATCAGATTTCAGACTATTCGCAATGAGGTCCAAAATAAAGGGTAAAAGATTGGGCAGGAATCCGTCGACCATGATGCTGCTGAGGATATGCTGCATGTAGTCAACTTTATTTTGACTCCCTATGGTGAGATAGGCCGCCATCAAGTCAGCCACATTATCTCCCATCCCAGTTGAAAAGTCATTCAACAGCCCGCCGTTGCCCCACAAGCTGGGCATGTCTACATCAGCATCAATATCCGTGGTACCGACGAGGCCGGTATCCACATAAACTCTGATGAAAATATTTCTATTCGTCCCGAAGTTAATCGGGTCTGTCCAAACCGGTCGGTTATTCAAAGCAACAGAATAATTAGCATTCGCCCGTGTATAATTGGTCAACGTAGCCTGAAATGTAAATTCGCGTGATGTGACCGTGTTTCGATTCATCATCCACTGGGCTTGAATCTGGTCCATTTTCGCATTGCCAAGCAGCTGGCGTGTGCAGGGGTCGTCATTGATTATTGGCGCAAGGAGCGACAGATGCACATCGTCCAGAATACCATTGCCTGTGCTGTCTTCGAGGAAAAAGCTGGCAGACACCTGACTGTAGCCTTTTCCAGTACCATTGATGCTTTGCCAAATATAAGGTGGGTTAATAAGACTCCATTCTCCGTAGGAAGCATCATCCAGATTGGTGCGGAACTGGCCCATGACCGTATTAAAATTTACGGAACGTGCATAGCCGATTTGCACATGGTCGAGCAGGAGGGTGGGGTCGCCCGTACCTGTTGATGTGAAGGTAAGGGTATTGCCCCAGGCGGTTTGCCAACGGAACGGAACAACTACCTCCCTGAATCCTTCGCGATACCTGTTCAGCACAGTGCCATAAATCTGCTGTGTACCAATATTGACCCTCAGGTTGACATTGTCATATCCGCTGCGGATATTAACAAAGAACCTCAGGTCGTATCGGTACTTGTCCTGCAATCCTGTGATGGCCTGTGAGACCGTGCACGGGCCTGTACCCTGGACCCACAAGACACGGTTACCGTCCGGGACAGGACCACAAGTACCCGTCATCGCCGCGTTCCTGTCGTCCGTGCCTGCTCCACCGCCTGCAATCGTCCAGTTATTTGTCCCGTCCTGGAAACTTCCGTTGAGGAGAGACGGTTGCGCAAACGCCACGCCTCCGAACAGCATCACTAAACACAAAGTGATCGCCATTGCTGAAAACCGGTTATGCATTGTAAATTCTCCTGTGACGCAACCTTTGTTACGCCCTTGTCTGTTGGACACTTTAGAAGTGCCTGGCCTGCCCAAACCCAACACAGTATAACAGCCGGAAAAACATCTTCCTGGTCTATTGTTCCTGTATTGCATCTGACTCATACCTGCTCCATTACCTGAAATAAATCCTACACAATTAAACTCAATTAATCACATACTATGACACGCGACGGAAAAACAACTCCGCCACCTATATCCTCTTAAGTATACCCGATGGGGACTAAAATGTCAAGAACTTTTTTTTATGGGAACCGATTTCCTTGATTCCCGCCCAAGCCGGGTTTCTACCGTTGACTTGGTGTGTCCAACAATTTTTGCCCGGTTGCGGTCTAGGTTGCTAAGAAAACGTTTATTAACATACTGACACTTAACCACATCGTCATTGCGAGGCACGAAGCAATCCCGTTTACCAAGCAGCCATCTTGTAGTATCAGATTGCTT
>CAZBNU010000269.1:0-4954 GCA_964493075.1 uncultured Nitrospirales bacterium
GGCGAAGGCGAACCTGTTGAAGGTGAAGGTGAACCCGTCGAAGGCGAAGGCGAACTTGAATGGCGCTATGGTGATGCTAATCTTGACGGTACAATTACCTCAGCCGACGTAACGGCGATTATGCAACTTATAGCAGGTCAACCCCCGGTGGGTCCTGATGCGCTGATAACGGCGGATGTAGACCGTGATGGTTCTATCACAGAAGCCGATATGCTCGCTGTGTTTGCTTTTATTCGTTCCGGCGGCATTGTGACTGAAGTGCCCAAAAATACGATGGCCCAGTCAGGCGTAGACGAAATCGTCCTTTTGTGGGGTCCCGTGCCCCACGATAATGTTCGCGGCTACATTGTGGGGCGTCGCGCAGAAGGCGAAACCAATTGGACACAGCTGCCGGAAACAGCAGACCCTGTGTACTATGATACCGAAATTGCCTCGGTGCGCTACGAATATGCGGTGGCGGTCATTGACGTGTTGGGTAACGTGGAGGGTTTCTCGGATGCGGTAACGGTGCTTGGAAACACGCTGACGCTGTGGGCGCCTTGGTCGCAGGGGCTTGCGGGAAGCGACATCATTGCCCCCATTGGCATTGGCAGTACCCGCGGTCTGAATCCGAAGAATGTTTCCATCACGGTCTCCTATGACGAATCCATTGTGGAATACCAAAGTGTCCTGACAACGGTGCTATCCAAGCCGCTACAGTATTTCGTTGACGATTCCATTTCAGGGAGGATCACCATTATTGCCACTGCGCCGGAAGGTCAACTGCCGATCGGCGAGGGACGCTTCTTTGATCTCCAGATGAAACTGAAAGACGGCGCCCCTGACGGCTGCCAGAATACCGCCATAGAAGAGGTGGTCATATTGAACAGTGCCAGCGAAGGCATTGCTACAGAAACCATCTCCGGTTCTATTTGTGTTGGTGATGTACTCTGGGGCGATCTGAACAGCGATGGTGTGGTCACAGTTGATGACGCGCAACTGGTGCTGGATATTGCCGTGCGCAATGAAACGCCCACGTCCTCGCAACTTTTCCTGTCGGACTTGAATGGTGACCGACGTATAGATGCGGCGGATGCGGTATTGATACTGCGCCTTGCATTGGGGTTATCACTTAATCCCGAACAGGATGGCAAAACCGTTGGCGTTTCGGCATTCAGTTCCCGCACCGTGTCCTTGCCTGATGCGTTGTCCATCGCGAAAGGATGCAGTTTTGTATTGCCTGTTACTGTGGATGATGCATCTGCAATAGCCGGTATGGACATGGTTGTCTCCTATACGCGGGCCGACCTGCGCTGCGACGCAGTCTGTCCCTCTCCCGCAACGGCAGGGCATGAATTTGTGACGGACCTTGGTACGGGCTATGTGCGGTTCAGTTTGAGTGATACGACCGCGCTTCCTGATGGCGAAACCATACTCGCCTATATGATTTTCACGGCGATTGGAGATACGACTCTCGAAGGGGTGCGGCCTCCTGCGCGTGTCCGCATCAACTACGCTGAACTCAAAGGTGAACTGGGCGAGAGTTTCCGCTGGTACGGCGATATTACCCGCGAAGACTCAGTGGTGACCATTCTTGAATCTGCCTCTTGCGATTCTGTCCCCGACTGTGATGAACTCAGCGGCGCCGAAGGCGAAGAAGGCATCGGATCGCTGCAGGTGTTTGTTGGACCGGCGGCGGCAGTCACCGCAGGTGCCCAATGGCGGCGTGTCGGCACAGATACGTGGTTCAACAGTGAAGGCACGGAGGCAGGCATTCCCACCGGGACCTACCAAGTGGAGTTCAGTGCAATCAACTGTTGGACGCAACCGGCCAATCTGAATATACTGATTCAGGCTGACCAGTTAACCACCAGTACCGGCACCTATACGGCTGCAGCCTGTGAAGGCGAAGGCGAACCTACGGAAGGCGAAGGTGAAGGTGAAACGGGCGAAGGTGAAAATGAAGGCGAACCCACCGAGGGCGAACCATCGGAAGGCGAGAATGAAGGCGAATCCACGGAAGGTGAACCCTCTGAGGGTGAGCCCGGAAGCACGGAAGAAGTGGCCGAATTCCTGTTACAGGAATTCAATAATGCAGATGCCGATGTTGACGGGCTGATTAGTTTCGAGGAAGCTCAGTCCATCCTGCCCGGAGTGAATCAGAGCCAGTTTGAGGAAATTGACCAGGATGGCGATGGCATGCTCAGCAAGGAAGAACTGGAAGCCTTCCTGAAGAAGAAATGTGGTTGCGGTGGCGGCAAATCCCTGAGTCCTGCTGAGCAGATGAAGCGGCTTGTGGGTGACTGGCTGTTAATTGGCCTAAGTATGCTCGTGTTGCTCGGCTTTGCTGGTGCACAAAAACGTATGTAACCTACTTTATACAAACCTATCGGGGTCGCATCGTTAGTACGGTGTGACCCCTTTTTTATGTCCAACTTGTATGTTGAGGTGCCTTTCTGAAGTTTTTGAACCATACCATCTGTGTTCTATAATGTTGATTACGGTGGGTCTGCCTCACGACGTAAGGAAAGTTTGCTAAGGAGATTGAAAAATGAACTCAAACAAATCTTTGATTTTTCTGTGTGTTCTGGCCCCTATTTGGTCGCAGCCGCTCCTCGCCCAGGTTGGTACTGAAAACGAACCTGTCTGCTACATCGGCAACCTGATGATAGACCTTGTTGCCCATGATGGTGGGTTACGTCCGCCGGTCGGTGTATGCAATTACCAGACCATGCGCGTCAACCGTACCCATCCTGAACTGGCAGACGGACACGGCTGGACCTATAATCATGCGCCCACTCTCGCCTACTGGAATAGTTCTTTTTATCAACAGTATTTGAGTAATCCGGTGGATGAACATATTGCCCCGGGACAGACGCTATTGGTAACTTCAGAAGACGGGCGGTACTGGAAAAAGCCGCAGGTAATTTTTCCGCCTTATGAACCACCCGCGGGTACCATCATGCCCAAAGGCTGCAACGGCTACATGATGCATCAACGAATGGGTTTTTATGTCGCACCTGATGGGCGGTTGCTGGTACTGGCGTTCTATGGGCATGCAGAAGACCCCTTCCGTAAGAACGGTATTGGCCGCGTGGTACGCGAAATTTATCCGAACGGGAACTTCGGCCCCATCTATTTCATCCGATATTCCAGTCATACTGATTGGAACGAAAGCAATACCAGTTATCCCTTTTACAAAACAGCATCTGACAACGGGTTTATTGATGCGTGTGATGCGCTTCTTGCTGACAAATTAATGGTATTACAATGGTCCGACGAAGATCGTGGTCTGGATGGATTTTACACGGCGCGACGTGGTGGCGAAGCCCTGTCTTATTACCACCGGAAGGATGGCAAAGTGGTAGGGCTCTGGAAGTGGTCGCTGTGCGGTTTATCGGAAGATGAAGGGGCATCCTTTTCCAGGGCAGTCAAAGCACCGACATTGATTATGGATGGCGGAAAAATTTGGGGCCAGGGCACCGATGACAGCCGGTATGCCCTTGTCTACAACCCTGTAAAGTACAGTGAGCATCGCTATCCGCTGGTCGTGGTTTCCGGTGATGACGGCATTACCTTTGACGATATGCTGGTTGTACATGGTGAAGTGCCGCCACGCCGTTTTTTTGGTCGCTGGAAGGATTACGGTCCCCAATATGTCCGGGGCATTGCCGAAGGGAACGGTAACCCACCGGGCGATGATTTGTGGCTCACCTACAGTGTCAACAAAGAGGATATGTGGGTTTCCAAAGTGCCGGTACCCATTCAATATGCCGTGTCGGGTGCTGTCGAGGATACCTTCGATGATATGGACATAGACGGGGTTATAAAAGACTGGAATATTTATAGCCCAATATGGGCGCCTGTTGCCGTTGTTGCTTATCCGGCCAACACGAACAAAGTGCTGGAACTGCGCGACGCAGACCCCTACGATTACGCCAAGGCGGTACGCGTGTTTCAGGAAGGCCATTCAGTCGAAGCGACCTTCCGCGTGCTTGCGAAACAGACAGACCAGGGCAGTCTAGAGATTGAACTGCTGGATAAAAAAGGAAGGCGCCCTGTACGCATGTTTTTTACCAATGAGGGAAAAATAAAATTCCAAGACACTTATCAGGTGCTGGAGATAGGAGAATATAACGCCGATACATGGAATACCATAGCGATTAGTGCAGATACAGCAATCCAAAAATATACGGTTTCCATAAATGGAGCTGCATTGACAGAAGCCGTTTTTGTGGAACCGGTGTCAACTTTGGAGCGGCTCTCTTTCCGCACTGGCCATTATCGCGATCACCCAACGCGCCAGACGGTCAATGAAGAATACCACGACCCCCTCCCCCATGCTGACGGAAAACGCCCCTCGGCGATATACCATATTGATGACGTCACCGTTCAGTGATACGGACATCTCATCGCCAATAAATACATGCAACCCCCTTTTTACCAGATAACAACAAATCTTGAGAATACGCGTGAAGATACAGGGTAAAAAGATGGTGGCGGTACTGCACTCGAACCAGTGTCCCCTGCATGTAAAGCAGGATGGTACCTCTTCCTCATTCCTGAAAGCATTGGGCGAACCGATGTGGACTCGGAGAGTGTCGCTCAAAGTGTCACCCAAAACCCCAAAGTAGTTCATCTGGAGGCACTATTACAGATGTTGCAAAACCTCCCCTAAGAGGATTTGATACTGACAGCCCACGACCTGAATACTGCCTTTTGGGGAATGAACAGTCTTTCCCCGTGAAAGTTCAAGTATATGCGCAAATTCGCGGAGTCGTGGTCGGACCGAGAAATTGTGCAAGAGGCGCTTGCACGAATCACCTGATATCACAATCTGACGCTGCTTTAGAAATGTTCCGATAATTCTAGCCGTCTTTGGTATGCGGGAAAAACCGTCGAGAACGGTTGGAGCAGTAATGTGCTGACCATGCAGATTGAATCTGTCCTGCAATATTGATAAGAATGTACAGTG
>CAZBNU010000270.1:0-4930 GCA_964493075.1 uncultured Nitrospirales bacterium
AGCCGGTTTGTGTTGGCGATGCCCTGTTCTGCATCACCGCGCATGAGAAAGCCGATGACCTGTTCCTGCACTACGGGGCCGATGCTGCCGATGCCGTTCACAATACCCGCCACGACAACACTGTTGCGTGTGCCAGCGATTTCGATGGCGCCTGCCGCGCTTAGCAGCATATCCGGACCGTACAGCATGAACCCAACCAAACAGAAGCATACGGCAATCATAATGGGGGACGTGCCCAGATACATGACAGATAAATAGCCGAGGATAACGCCAATACCCATGAAGAAACTCAGTGCTGCCCAGTTGCCTTTGAACCATTTATCCAGCACGTAGCCTGCTGCCACGCACCCGAATAGGCCAGCGATATCAAAACCCTGCGAATAAATACTGGCCCAGCCGGCATCAAGTCCCTGGATGGTGAGGAACGACGGTAGCCAGGAGTCCAAGGCGTATCGCAGAAACTTTACAGAAAAATAGGTGGTGCCCATTAACAGGATTAGTGGGTTGAGGGCGACGACAAAATAGTCGCGGAAAGAGACCTGCTCTTCTTTGGAACCCGCCACCAGTTGCTGGTCCATATCCTCCATGTCCACTAGGGGCGATAATCCTACATCTGAGGGTTTGGTGCGTTGCCAGAAATACATGAGCCACCAGATGGCGAAGGATGCAAGGGTACAACCGAAAAATGCCAACCGCCAGCCGGAAAGCCATAGCAGCAAACCTGCAAGGGATTTCACCATGATGTTGCCGGCCATGTAGTTGGTGGACCATAACCCCATTATGGTGCCCCGTTCGTCAGCGCGCAGCCATTCGGACACCGCGCCTACGCCTCCGGGCCAGCCTGCCGCCTGCAGCAAGCCGTTGAACGCCATGAACACCAGGAAAGTGTAAAAAGAATTGCTGAAGCCGAATACGAGGTTGCAGCACATTGACAAGCCCAAGCCGCCCAGCAGCAGCACCCGCGGCCCCCAGCGTCGTCCCACATAACTGCTCAGGAATTGTCCCACCATATAGGCGACAAGAAATGCTGTCCAGATATGTGCTGTTGCTCCGATGTCCCAGCCGAATTCGTCTGCAATGAGCGGCTTACAAAGGGTGAACACCTTGCGTGTGAGATAGAAACCGCCATAACCCAGATACGTTGATATCAGGATACGTATTTGCCATGCGCGATGGTCGCGTGTGAACTCAACTGCCATGATAACCCTTCCGATTCATTTCGGACGTTGCAAATTACTTCGACTTCGTCAAGTATACCTAAAACACGGCAACGATGTGAAAGTAACGCGAGAGAAAAAAAGACATCGTGAGATTGTATCAATGCAAGGGTTGGAATTATAGGCTGCGATTGTTTGTGAATGATGAGTTACGTGTTAGTAGCGTATCGGACCATAACCACCATCAGGCGTTGCGGCGATACTGACCGCCTACCTCGAATAATGCCTGTGTGATCTGTCCCAAGGAGCAGGTGCGCACGGTTTTCATGAGTTCGGCAAAGATGTTGTCGCCAGCGAGGCAGACTTCCTGGAGGGATTGCAATGCTTCTGGTGCTTTTTCGGCATGTTGCCTGTGGAACGCCGCAAGTTTATCCACCTGACCACGTTTTTCTTCTTCGGTGCCGCGACGGAGTTCCAGACTGTTGATGGTTTCTTCATGGTCAATATCAGGATTGATGAAGGTGTTGACGCCTACAATGGGGTAGTCGCCCGAAGATTTCAGATGCTCGTATTTAAGGGATTCCTCCTGGATTTCGCTACGCTGGTAGCCACGTTCCATGGCGCCGAGCACACCGCCCCGGGAACAAAGTCGCTCGAATTCGGCAAGCACTGCTTCCTCAACGAGGGTAGTGAGTTCCTCAATAATGAAGGAGCCCTGCAGCGGGTTTTCGTTAAAGGCAAGACCATGTTCTTTGGCAATGATCTGTTGGATGGCGAGGGCACGGCGGACGGACTCCTCGGTGGGCGTGGTAACCGCTTCGTCGTAGGCGTTGGTATGTAGTGAATTGCACTGATCGTAATAAGCGGTTAATGCTTGGAGTGTGGTGCGGATGTCGTTGAAGTGGATTTCCTGGGCGTGTAACGACCTGCCGCTGGTCTGGATATGCGCTTTCAATTTCTGGGCACGTTCGTCTGCGTTGTACCGGTCGCGCAGGGTGACAGCCCATATCCGACGGGCGACTCGGTTTAACACTGCGTATTCCGGGTCCATGCCGCAGGAGAAGAAGAAGGACAGGTTCGGCGCGAAGGCGTTGATGTCCATGCCGCGTGACAGATAATACTCAACGTAGGTGAATCCGTTTGCCAGGGTGAACGCCAATTGCGTAATAGGGTTTGCGCCTGCTTCGGCGATGTGGTATCCGGAAACCGATACTGAGTAAAAATTACGGACGTTTTGTCGCAGGAAGAACTCCTGTACATCGCCCATCATCTTCAGGCCGAAGTCTATGGCGAACAAACAGGTGTTTTGTCCTTGGTCTTCTTTGAGGATGTCTGCCTGCACCGTGCCGCGCACTTGTTTCAATACGGCATCACTTATGGAAGCGCGTTCTTCGGAAGTGGGTCTATGTCCGTGATCCTGTTCAAAGCGGGCGCATTGTTGCTCTATGGCGGCATTAAAGAACATGGCAAGAATAATCGGCGCCGGGCCGTTGATGGTCATGGAGACCGAGGTGTTTGGTGCACAGAGGTCGAAGCCGTCGAAGAGTTGCTGCATATCTTCCAGTGTGCAGATGGATACGCCTGAGGAACCGATTTTACCGTAAATATCCGGTCGTTCATCCGGGTCCTGCCCATAAAGGGTCACGGAATCAAAGGCGGTGGAAAGGCGTTTTGCGGGCGCATCTTTGGAAAGATATTTGAAGCGCGTATTGGTGCGTTTGGGATCGCCTTCTCCGGCGAACATGCGTGTCGCTGCTTCATCGCTGCGTTTTAGCGGAAAGCAACCGGCGGTGTACGGAAAATACCCGGGCAGATTTTCAAGTAGCAACCAGCGCAGCAGATCGCCTTCATTTTCGTATTGGGGTAGCGCGATGCGGGGGATAAGATTGCCAGCCAGGCTTTCCTTGGACAAGAGGGCGCAGATTTCGCGGCCACGGACTGTATACCGAAATTCCTTTTGGGTATAGGCCTCTTTAAGGGGGGGATATGCTTCCAGCAATGCTTTGCATCGCCCGTCAAGATTGCATGACTGTCGTGCTATTTCATCGTTCAAGGTCTGACAGGTGGAATCGTTGTTAATCAGGGCCGCTGCGCCTGCCAGACGCCAGATGTTCGAGGCGATGCGTCCCTGTGCATCCGCAAACTTACGGTATTCCCGAACGGTATGCGCAATTTCCGAGAGATAGTTGATGCGGTCGTGGGGGACGACGACGGTGGTGTCTGTGGAATATTTGTTTTCTGGTTTGGGCAACGTTGAATGGAGTGTGGCGTTGCACTTTTCGTTTAGTGTTTCGAGTAGACCGTGATATAGCGCAGTGACGCCAGCATCGTTGAAGCGGGACGCAATAGCACCGTAGACAGGCATGTCTTCTGGCGATGCTTCAAAGCAGTGGTGATTGCGCTGGTACTGCTTGCGCACGTCGTGCAGAGCGTCAATTGCGCCTGCACGGTCAAACTTATTGATGCATATCAGGTCGGCGTAGTCCAGCATCCCGATTTTTTCCAGTTGGGTTGCCGCGCCGTATTCCGGCGTCATCACATACAATGACACATCCACCAGCGGCGCAATGGCAGCATCGCTTTGTCCTGCACCGGCGGTTTCCGTAATGATAAGGTCGAAAACCGACTTTCGCATCACTGCTAAGGCTTCTGCGACAGCGCCGCTGAGTTCACCTGCATGGGATCGTGTTGCCATACTGCGCAGAAATACGCGATCACTGGCTGCGCTGTTGATGCGGATGCGGTCGCCTAAAAGTGCGCCACCGGTGCGCTTGCGTGTGGGGTCGCATGAAAGGATGGCCACGCGTTTTTCGGGAAAGTCATGGAGAAAGCGCAACAGGATTTCGTCTACGAGGGAGGACTTGCCAGCGCCACCTGTGCCGGTAACGCCAATGACAGGTGTATTTTTCGCGGTTGCTTTTGTATCAATCTGTTTCAGCAGTTCTTGGATAGATTCTGGATTTACTTCGGCAGTGGCTTCTACCACGGAAAGACAACGGGCAAGACTAACTTCATCGGTAAGGTTGTAGTGGGCGTCTGTCAACAGGGGTTGGCGAACACTTCGTGTACGTTCGACCATATCCTCAATCATGCCAACCAGTCCGAGACGGCGCCCGTCTTCGGGTGAATAGATTTTAGCTACGCCCTGTACTTCCAGTTCCTTGATTTCTCGGGGCACGATGACGCCGCCACCGCCGCCGAATAACTGCACATGATCTGCGCCTGCTTCTTTCAACAGTTCGAGAATGTAGGGAAAGAACTCCATATGGCCGCCCTGATAAGAACTGACGGCTATGGCATCTGCGTCTTCCTGTACTGCTGCACGAACGATATCGCGTGCGGAATGGTTATGTCCCAGGTGTATAATTTCTGCGCCTTGATCCAACAGAATACGGCGCATGATATTGATTGCGGCATCATGCCCGTCAAAAAGCGAAGTTGCGGTAATAAAACGCACTGGACCGCGATGCAGTGAAGTGGCGCTTATATCTTTTGAGACAGAATTGACCATCTGAGTATACTTCCTTGATTTTAAGAGTGCGGACTGCACAAAACAGTTCCGGGCGGGAACAATTGGCTTTCAAAAGAGGATGTATTATAATCTGTATCAGCAGTGTTATAAAAGTTTGTCATCACCATGTTGCAAATATCGTCATTGCGAGGCACGAAGCAATATCGTTATCGTGAGGCCAAGGTGTATTCCCAGATTGCTTCATGTCTCGCAATGACGGAGATGTGATAAAGGAATCGTCTTCGTTATGCAGAACAAAAAC
>CAZBNU010000271.1:0-4920 GCA_964493075.1 uncultured Nitrospirales bacterium
TTCAGTATTGTGACGATGCAACCCCATTGCTGCGCGAGGCCTTGCTTCCCGAAAACCGTCGCCATATTCAAAACACACTGGCCGCATTGGGAAATCCCGAAACTGCGGCCGTTGTGGCCACGGGTCTGGCAACCGTCGCATCCGAACTCGCGCCTGAAACGCGGGACACTATAGTGACTGCTCTGGCCGCCAGAACGGATACGGTTGCCAAAGCACTCTACGCACAATTGGCGCCTGTATCAAACAAAGAATTTGAAAGCGCCACCATCCTGCAGAACGACCCGATCTTTCCCGACGGTTATGGGGTTGTTGCCTATCTTAATTGTGGCGCAGAGCAAGGCACCCCGGAAAACAGTACACCTGCAATTTCTCTGGTTACTGGACAACCCTTCACTTTTCCCGAGGTAGAGGGCGCTGTTGGTACGGTTGCCTTTGATGTAGAACAGGTGGTCTACGAAATCAGCGGCCTTAACGCCGAATCGGAGTATGTGCTGGGCTTCACATGGTGGGACGCCGACGACAGCGGACGCACACAATCAGTAGCCTTTTCCAAGGACGGCACTGCCTGGGACACAGTCTTGCCAGCGGTGCGTCCCGTCGCCTACAATAAAGACAAGTCTACGTGGGCGCGTGCGTTGCTTCCCCTGGCTGCGCCCTATGACAACACCGAAACACTGCATGTCGCCTTTGTAAATGAAGGCGGCCCGAATGTTGTGGTGAACGAATTGTTCCTGTTGGAACGCACTGCTCCAGCAAAAGAAAAACGTGTACTGATTGTCACAGGAGATGACTACGCCGGGCATGTCTGGCGTGAAACGGCTCCCGTGCTGGCAGCGGTGCTGCGTGAAGATGACCGGCTGGAAGTTTCCATCAACGAATGCCCCGCCATTTATGGTTCGCCCTTGCTCAATCATTATGACGCCACGGTACTCCACTTCAAAAACTACGACGAACGGCTTCCGCTCAGCGACGCCTGTCTTGAAGGTCTGGCGGCCTATGTTGCCAGTGGCAAGGGCCTGGTCATTGCGCACTTTGGTTGCGGCGCATTTCAGGAACAGGAAGGCTTTGTGAATGTCGCCGGACGCATCTGGAACCCGGCGTTCCGCGCCCACGATCCCCACGGCACGTTTAGTGTCCGCATCACGAATCCGGATCACCCCATCACACAGGGGTTGGCAGCCTTTGAAACCACCGATGAACTGTACACCTGTCTGGATGGAGATACGCCCATCACCGTGTTGTGCGATGCCGTTTCGGTAGTGGACAAAAAAACCTATCCCATGGCGTTTATTGTAGAAGGAACCGGCGGACGTGTGTTCCACAGCGTGCTCGGTCACGACCCGGTTGCCTTTGAAGCCGCAGGCGTGCGCGACCTGTATCGCCGCGCAACGGTATGGGCAGCAGGACTGTAATGCGAATTGTTTCTAACGCTAACACGGTCATTCCATTTCCGACTGGATCAGGATGCCTGATGTTAGACAACGACCTTAGGTTGGCAGATAGGCCATGCTATTTCTTCAACGGTATGTCCAGACGAATTGGTGGCAGATCGTAGCCAACAGAAACAGCGAGTCCTTCGGTATGTGCCCAGCCGGTGTCGCTGCTCCAGGGGCCCAGGGCGATGTAGGAACTGCAGTTGCGGCCGTCGTTAAGTTCGAGGTGCAGGCAGAAACGGCGCACTTTCATGTAGTCGCTGTTGGGGTTCTTGATGACCACCGTGTTCAACGGCCCAAGTGTTGCCAGCGCTTCCGGCGTCAGTTCAATCGTGCCGGGTTTCCATTCCATGTCACCGCCTGATGGGGGCGTAGTGCCGATGGGTATGCCGTTGAAGTACATGTAAGATTTGTACTGGCCGCCATCCACCCCGGCGGTTTCCAGCGTGATATGGGCATTGGTGACCTGGCGCAGGTCTTGTTCTTCCAAGTCGGCACAGGCTTCCGGTGGCAGTTCAAAGTTTTCCTGGTGTGCTTCTTCCAGTAGATGCTGCTGCACCATTGGCGTCTTTGATACGATGCGCGGCGTGCCCCACAGTGCCCAGTCTGAATAGGAGTTATCCGCGGGACCTGCGTCTGTAATCATCTTCACCTGTACGGGTTTCCCTGCCCAAGCGGTCAAGTCCACCGTGCGATTCGCCCATCCACTGAGGTACTGGTACTGTTCACTGAATACCTCCGTCTCTTGGTCGCCCTCCAGCACCAGAACCTTAAACACACAACCATCCTGGGTGGTGGAACCGGACCGGAAACCCAGCGCAAACTCAAGTTGTGCCGGTTCTTCAGGCAAATCTACAGGCCATAGGGTAAAAGTATAGCCGGTCTTCTCGCCCCACGGCGGATGAACATGGAGGCAGTCCAGGGAGACCTCGTTAATGACTTCCCGGCAGGCCGTCACAAGCGCGTTGGTGCCCAGGTGGTTGTAAGGACGTTCTGACTCCCCGCGCAGACATTGACCGGCAGTATAGGACAACTCCAGCAGGTCGGCAATGGCCTGTTCCGCTGGTTCCATACGCAAAAACCGCTTTTCTTGTACTTTATTTGACCATCCTTCTAACTCAAGGATTATGGACTGTGCCATGGGCGAATTGGGTTGTGGAATTTCCCACAAAAGATTAGTGGCCTTCCCTGGTGGTAGTATCAAGGACTGGGTCAGAGGTGGTTGATCACCTACAGAGAGACTGGCCTTTACAGTATCAGTTTTAGGTTCATTACTGGTTAATGCCATCTCAAGGGGTAAAGGTCGGTCATAGCGAGATACTTTGCCATCAGAAAGGAACTTTACTTCGATGGGCGATACCACATACGTGTCCAACCAACAGGGTTCTGTGTCTTCCAAAATTCTGTAACTAATCCACCAGCGCCTTCCAATCTTACATTCTTCACGTAATTTGAAATTATAAAAAACTCTTCCCGTCGTCTCACAAGAAAACCCATCCATCCCCAACATTCCATTCTCATTTAGATCTAAACCAACCTGTACCCTTTTCCCCGGAGCAAAGCCGGAACTTTCCAATTCAAGGTATATTTCTTCTTTTGGTAATGCTTTATCAGGCATACCTTTAACACGCCATACTGTACCTTGTCCCTTACATTTATGTAATAAATATTTCATTGCACCAAGTTTGGAATTTGGCCAAACAGTTATCCATTTATCACCATGATAAACTGCCGCACTCGCAAGTCTTTCGCCTGCTTCGTTGCAGGCTTGCGCTTCGAACAACGCGCCCGGTTCCGCGTTAAGCCATTCACGGCTGATGCTGACTTCTTCCGTTTTAGTGATAGGTATGACCCACCACGTATCTTCCGATTCGGGTTTTACAGCAACACTTCCCTTCGTTGCAATGACATTCGTTCGTACAAAAGCATCTCGGCTGTCGAAGTACAGATAATCTTCGCACTGCACCAGTTCGTGGCGTTGCTTATCCACAATGGCGGAATAGGTGAGGATATCGCCCGCTTTGTATGCCAGGAATCCTGTTGGCGGTAGCAGGTAGGTGACGCCGTTGAGTTCTACCATCCAGTCTTCGGACAGGTTCAGGTTCACCCATACCTGTAATCCATTTTCGTAGGTCACATAAATGTGGCGGCACTTGTAGGCATCGCTCAGGATGGCGGCAGATGTATCCACAAATTCTGCGCCGTCGAAATAGCGAATTTCCTTTACCGGAATCTGGGCGTAGCGCTTTTGCAGCGCCTGGAGCTGGTAATAGCCTTTGATGGTGGCTTCGAATCCCCATTCGTAGGTGAGGAATCCGATATGCCCGAAGGCGATGGTGGATGCGGTGAACCGGTCGAACCAGGGACTGAGCCTGCCGGGTTGTTTCCATTCCCCTTCAAAGGGGTAGAACATTTCGCCGAATCCCATGCCGAAATCGGTCATCTTGGTGTGCATCTTCAACAGGTCGAAGTCCACCAGCGGGTCCACTTTCCAGCCTTCACCGTAAGGCAGCATGGTGGCGTAGTTGCCGTCCACAATGCCCGCATAGAACCAGTGGTAGTTGCCTTCACTGAACACCGGGCCGCCGTAGGCCTTGCTCTCGTTGTACAGTAATCGCGCAAAGGCGTCGAACTGGGTGCGGAACTTGCCTGCGCCGGGCGTGCGCGCATCGTAGTCGGTGCGGCCCCAAGGCGTGTACGCCGTATGCACATCGCAGTACTGGGCGTTCGCGCCGTACCGTTCATGAATAAGGGGCGCATACTTCGCCTCGAACTCTGCAGCACGCAACGGCTTCAGGGCATAACAACGCGGCCATGCCCGTTGCCACGTACCATCCGGATTCAGGTTGACGCAGTCCTCGTCCCAGTTGGCGTTGACCGGCGCATAGTCCACGTAGTTGGTGTACGTGCCAAAATGATAACCGAGACCTTTCACGAACGCGCCATACGCCGCCAGCGCTTCCGCGCCGATACTGTCCGCAGGCTTGTCGCGCAGGGTGAAACTCTCGCCGCCCTCGCGCCAGCCTACTTCGTGATGACAGGCGATGAACTTGTCAATGCCATAGGCCTTAAACTTGGCTAGCGTCTCACGCTGATGCACCGGGCCCATGTTCCGCCAGAGATACTCCCGCGCCACTTCGCCCATATCACTGTCCGGGTTGGGGATATTCGGCAGCACTTCCTGCACGTCAGCGCTCACATTGACGAAGATGCGTTCCCGCATGGGATTGCGCACACCCGCCGTGGTGGGTTTGTAGAGTGCGCCGCCCGTGTACCCCGTTGTATCCGCACTGCTGACGGCAGGCATGCCAAACAGTTCGGAGGCATCCGAGTTATAGTAGTCGCACGCCGCCCAGAGGAACACCGGATTGTCCGAACCCGGTGCACATACCACCTTGGGCCAGTCGTTGCCATAGGTCAGGTAAGGGAAGTACGCCGTCTTCGCTTCCGGCAGTCCCTGTGCATCCCCAATGTCCAGCCGCGTCGC
>CAZBNU010000272.1:0-358 GCA_964493075.1 uncultured Nitrospirales bacterium
TCAGGTATTTTAGAACAACCAGGAGGACGTAACGATCATGAAGAAAGTGAATGTATTTCAGACCTTGTTAAGCGTAGCTGTAATGCTCGCAATGACTGCTGCCGTAGCGCAGCATACGCCGATTCCGGATGTTGCTTCATGTCCGGCATCGTGCACCGACGGTTCCGATCCGAATGTGTGCATTATGATTCCTATGCCTGGAGAGACGGGAGATGGCTGCTGGTCGGATCCGATGGTTCCCTGCCCGGCGATATGGCCATTGGCTCCTTCGTCCTCGGCCACGGCCTCAACACGCGCCTGAATCCGCGCGATGAAGGCAACCGGCCCAGTGGCCTGTCGGATGTGCAGTGGGCCTCGA
>CAZBNU010000272.1:368-4903 GCA_964493075.1 uncultured Nitrospirales bacterium
CCAAGGGCAAAAACAAATCCCAGGCGTCAATGATCATGGCACTTAAATCCACGGTTGCGGCTTAGGCCCCATGGGTGCTACGCTTAGCGTTCCCGAACTTACCGAGTTTGCCGATCTTGTGCAGTGCATCAACATGGACATAAACGGCGAGCTTGATGTGTGCAAAGATATTCCCGTGCAGGCAAACGGAATACCGGATCGTTATGAACTCGCTGTTCTTGCCGCGGTGTTGAATGATCCCACTCATCCGCTGAATGGCGATGCCGTTGCCGCTATGCAGACGAACTTGGACTCACTTTGCGAACTGCTTATTCTGGCACTGTCCAGTGTTGAAATTACCGAAGGTAGTCCTATTGACGCCCGCAAGGTAGCCTATCAGTTCGCTCCGTGGTTGATCCCGTCACTGGGTGGCGTGCTGTCTGCGTTTGCCGCTATGGGCGATCCGCTTACGACTGGCGCCCTTGATGAAATGCTTGGGTTGCTTGAAGATATTGGCATTACTCCTCCTGACGGCGGAATTACAGCCATTACCTCGTCTGTAGCTGCAGTTGGCCAAAGTGGCGATGTTTCTGGTAACGGTTTCACCAATCGCGAAATCTACGAGTGGTTCATTCAGGTGAATCCCTCCATGACCGTTGCTGAATATGCAGCACTGGCCTTGGATAATGCAACGGTTGTTCCGGCAAAAGTAAGCATATCCGGTGCAGGTTCTGCTTCTTTGGGTGAAGACGCGACCCTGACGGCTGTTGTTGGTAGTGTCGCCGCTGGCTATACCGCTGCATCTTATGTGTGGTACGAGTGGGCCGTAACAGGACAAGACGGCGAAGGCTGTGACGTATGGGAATGGGTAGTCATTCCTGGTGAAACAGGCTCCGCACTCACCATTGTCAATCCACAACTTGAGGACACAGGCAAGAAGTATGCTGTTGAAGTTTCCATGGACGATGGCAGCAAGGCTATCACTGGCACCATTCTTGCCAGCACCACCTTGGTTGTAACCGATGCATCAGGCGTTCCTGTTGGTGGCGCGCTTGGCCTTACGCTGCTTGCTGGCGCTTGTGCACTGGCTGGCGCCTTTGGCATCCGCCGTCGCAAATAATTACGCCCCAATCGAGTACGCTTACTGAAAATACGTAGGTGGACGCATCAAAACGATGCGTCCACTTTTTTGTTTGTCAAAAACGAGGAACACTAATTTACTTGCCTGCCGATTGTGCGACCCAGGTCTTGAACCGTATTAATTTTGTGAAGACAGACTGACCATCTGTTACCTGAAAAAAGCAAATCGGCATTCACCAACGTAAACGCGACATCGCTGCCGCGTTGGGTTTCGTAATGGCTTACGTTGTAAGGCAATGCGACAGCAATGCTGCGTCTCCCTTTAATCTTGGTAAAATAAATAACAAGAGAAGCCTATAAACAAGTGATTTCGCGAAGACTTGCGGAATCACTGGCAGTGAGAAAATATCATTGACTTTTGCGGTCATTTGCGGGTATAATTCGATTGCAGGTTTAGGGAACATGAAAAGGTATTGTTCCAAGTAAAATATTGCTAAACTGCGCGTTATGTATTATCTGATTTTTTTTGTTTTGGAGTTTTAGTTATTGTAACCATCCACTAAGGAGGACTGAAGGCATGATAAAGAGAAACCGTAGTACACTTTATGGCGTGATGGCTGTTGCATTGCTCTTTGGCGGTGCAATGTCAGCATACGCACACGACCCGCTGACCAGTTGGGGTGGTTGCCCTTCATCGGCAACAAGTACCTCTTCCAGATTCGCCCCACTGCCTACATTTGCACAAGGTACCGTTGGTAGCGACGTAACTGCTTGGCCAGCAGTGGGCAGCTATGATTTTTGCGGGTACATGGATACCCTGTATTGTCAGTTGAAGCCCGTCGCCGGTGTCGTAGACGACCCAAACGACCCAAGCAACCAACCTGTGACGACCTATGCCGATCTTCTGCGTTGTCTTGATGCAGATATCAATGGCCAGGTCTACAATGAGCCTGCAGCCAGCGTGCCCGTATCCATCAGCGTCAACAGTTCCGGACAGTGTACTGTTTACTGGAACAACATTTTGATTCACAATAACGTCACCATTCCCGGCTGGAGCGCCCAAGCGGCATGGCGCATGGGTTTTGGCGCACGAACAGGCGGCAGCGACGATTATCATATTGTAGATGATTTCAATTTGGTCAGCCCTGTTCAGAATTATTATGAATCTTTTTTGGGCGGTGCAGGTTCCGGCACTCTTTACGGGTCTGCAGCCGTCAGTTCCAACCAGTTGATACTTACCGTGGACGACCCCAGCCTGACCGGTTCGTGGACCTTCACTCCCAGCGGCGCTCTTTCTGAATTCACGGTGACCTATCTGCAGTATATCGGCGACGGTTCCGGCGCTGACGGTCTCTGTTTCTTTTATGGTGCTGGGGCTGATGGCCCCTTTGGCGAATCCGGCCCAGGCACACCGGTTCCTCAGGAAGGGCTCCGTGTCACATTCCATACCTGGGATCCGGACAATACCATTCGGCTCGTATACAACGGTACCATTCTGGCCGATAGCAACAGTGCCGGTGAACTTCGCCAGCTTGACGAGTGGCTGCCCGTAAGCGGCAATGGCATGATTGATGGCCAGTATGAATTTGCGCTGCTTCAATACGTGTTAAATACACCAGAGCATCCGTTGCATGCAGATGCCCATGCCGCGCTTCAAAACAACTTTATCTATTTCAAGAACCTCGTACAGCAGGCGCTGCTTGATCAAGGTTATCTCGGTTTAGCTCCCATAATTGCCCCCTACCTCGTCGGTTCTTTGTCCATGACTCTGGCCGGGTATGCGACACTGGGCGATCCGAGCACCTATGATGCACTCAATACCGTACTGGGATTACTGAGCGAGCTCGGCATAGAGCCGCCTGTGGGTGGTATTGCTGGCGTAGCTGAAAGCGTGCCCACCATCGGCTGTGTTTATGACTTTGAAGGCGATGGCTTCTCCAACATTGACGAATATTTCTATGTTGAAGAATACCGGGGGCTTACGGTCACAAACTACTTGGACTATGCCATGAATGCACCTACCGGCTCTGTCGCTGGCGCAAAGTATTATCAGGTGGGCACCAAGATCACCCTGTCTCCTCGGCTTACCTACGGTGGCCTTATAGAAGGGGTCTCCTGGAGCAAAGACAGCACCCCCATTGGCACAGACAACCCACTGGTCATCAACAACTGCGTCTATGCTGATGCGGGCGTCTATGAGGCCACCATCACCCATCGTATGGGCCCCGCCAAAGGCACGGGCCAGACGATAGGAACCGGCACAGTTACTGTGGGCGATGATCCCATACCCGTCGCAGGTCTGGCGGGACTGGCCGCATTGAGTGGCGCAATCGCACTTCTTGCAGCGCGCCGCATGCGTCACCGCAAATAATCTGCGGATAAACACAAATTGATTTGTGCGCGTGGATAAGGTTATCCTGTCCACGCGCATTTTTTATTCGTTCCGGGAAGTGACCTTGCGTCTTATGGTGTATCATGAGTTTTCCCGAGTAAATTGTGGCGTGGGCTTCCAGCCTGCTTTAGATTTACCAGGGGAATGCAGGCGGGCACACGACAGCGCAACCTTAGGCCATGTCCTGCCTGAATCACACGCCGCATTATGTATATCAAAGTGGAGTACCTATCAATGAATATTTTGTCTGTGTGTAATGTAACCCAAACCTTCGATGGCAAAAAGGTGCTGGATAACCTCAGCCTCGAATTCTGGCAGGGGCATGTCCATGCGGTCATCGGCCCCAATGGCGCGGGCAAGTCTACTCTGGCCAATACTATTATGGGGCTGCACGGTTATACAAACCATGAAGGCGATATTCTGCTCGAAGGTCAATCATTGCGCGGCGTTGCTGTTGACGATCGGGCCCGGCGGGGCATCACCCTGGCGTGGCAGGAACCAGCGCGTTTCGAGGGTTTGTCGGTGCATAAATTCGTGGCGGCCGGGTCAAAAAACAAAAGCCGGGGCCGGGTCATGGAACTGCTGGAATTGCTCGGTTTGGAGGGCGCCCGCTACATCAACCGCAGTGTGGACAGGACACTGAGCGGTGGTGAACGCAAACGGATTGAACTGGCATCCATTCTTGCCATGGAACCGCGTATCGTTCTGATGGATGAGCCGGACTCCGGCATTGACGTGGAAGCGCTCCAGCATATATTCGAGGCCTTGCGCGGCCTCAAGGAGAAGGGCGTTACTGTTATCATGATTACCCACAGCCTGTCCGTGCTGGAACAGGCCGACCATGCATTCCTTATGTGCAACGGTGCGCTGCTGGATAAAGGAAGTATAGAAAAAATCGGCATGTACTTCACGAACAAGTGTATCCCCTGCAATCACCGAAACCGTCCTGAAGTTGAGGAGGTGGCCCTATGAGTTCCAAAGATATTGTCGCAGAACTGATGCAATCCATCGGTATTGATCCCAAACATCCCTTTGGCGAAGATGTGGCCCGGATTGAAGTGCATGAAAACCGCATCGTAGGCGT
>CAZBNU010000273.1:0-4878 GCA_964493075.1 uncultured Nitrospirales bacterium
GGATGTTCGGAACAGCACTGTCATGGACTAAAAATTCACCGTGTATGTATGAGCGGAGCAAGAGCATTGAATCCAGTCTTTGATTTCGTCTTCTCGTTCCGAAGTTGGGCTTCGGAATGCAATCTTTCTTGAATATCTACTTCCGTATTCCTTTTATCTATTATTTGTTTGTTCTCAAATGGGCTTGTTCGAACAATCCAGAAAATCCTCTTTGGCTTGATTGAGCGCCATATACAGCATGTATCCATCAACATCCATATTGAGTCGATATTTTTTCTGACGCTTGGTTAAGACGGTTACCTGGTTTGCGAGATCTATTTCTATAGTGTCAATCTCGGAGACACCAAGGAGTTTTCTTCGCAATGGGAATTGGACAAAAATGTACTTGCCATCAATCTCAACGCGATAAGCGTAAAGCAAGTACTTTACAACAAAAACAAAACAACACAATAGAACCGCAATAGCCGGAAGTATCGCACCAGCATCATTTAGCCCCACTACTCCGAATATTGCCGCAACCGTAAGGAGGAAGAAAATGGCACTTGCATGTATAAAGTGATGAAAATGACCTTTAGAAAAAGACTCAGGGAAATCGCCTTCCTTATTTTTCCGCGCTTTTTCAAGCAGCATCTCCTGTAAATCATAAAAATCTGTTAAACCATGATATACTCGCATAATTCGTTGATCATTTGAATTAAAAACATCCGTACACAATAACCATGAGTGCCTTTTTATATTGGCTATTTCATCCCAGGGCACAAGCCCCTTTTCTTTTGTTTCATGCTTGTACCAAAGCCCATCATCATCAATTGCAATATCTGAACATGGAATAGTTTTCTTCAGAACCACCAAAGGAATCAATGCAAACGGAATAAGAACAATTAACCGGGCCAAAGAATCCACAAGGATTACTGTGAATAGAGAATCCTTTAGCAATTCATTTGCTCCTACAAGTAAAGCCATGACAAAGAACAACGGTATGAAACCTATAATAAAAATGAATAGCCCCCACCAGATTTCTATGCCTCCCTTGTCGAGATAAAATTCTTTTCTTGGTTCATTACTTTCTTTTCGCTGTGCAATTCTTTCCTGTTTTCTCTTTTCGTCTCTACGACTTAATCGAGCCAAACCCCATGTCATAAACAGGAAATACAAGCCTATTAATAACAGTCCTTTCAGGTTTTCCAGAACTACCAGCATGTTATTTCCCTCTATTTCTTAACACTACCCGCCCATAAGTTTCCAAGTCCAAAGCAGAAGAAGTGCTCCCAAGGCAACCCTGACAACTGCCCAAAAAGACTTAACGGTATCTTCCCTTTCACAGAGCACGCCGCTTAGTATCAAAAGCACAGCAGCAACAAAATTCCAGCCAACTATAAACATCAAACCATGAATAGAACGCACTACTATGAATATGAAAACGGAAAGGTTTACTAGTAGAGTCATAATAAATAATGAAATAAGTGCCCGGAAAAAAGGTATTTCTTTATATCTACTATTGTGTTTGAGGTTATTTGCCATCATTTGCCCCCGGTGTATCCAGAAACCGTTTCCTGAAATCATCAATGCCCATTTCGCCTAACCCGAGGATGTGCATGAGTTCGCCTGTGTCGGAGAAGTCGAGTCGTTGTCGGGGATTGTAATAGGTGAATGCCGCTTGCCATACCTGCCCGAACCGCGGGTGCGCACGTGCGGCTTTCTCAAATTCCCTGTTGCCGCCTTTTATGTTCAGGTAATTGTTTGCATCACGGATTCTGATGTAGTCGGTATGTTTTCGGGTATAGGCAAGTGCCGCGTCTGTGGTCTGATCCTCATTCCAGTCGCTATGCTGCACCACATGGATTCCGCTGTTTGTATCAAGTTCCGGCAGTTGTTTTTTGATGCGCTCAACAACGGCAGCGGTGATATCGGATTGTCCGCCTTCTTTCACCCACACATCGCCTCCGGCTTTCAGTATTTGAACCCATCGTTCCGTTAGTTCACGAATGACCTTTTCTTTATCCGTATGTGCCGCCAGCCAGCCGCCCAATTCGTTCCAGGCTGCATCCATGACGTCATCAGACTTAGTATTAAATTCAGAAGCGTTTTTGCCATAGGCGCCGGAGACTGCTACCACATGCTCCCTGATCCAGTCCTTGCTATACAAGGTCTCCAGGATCGTCCGGTCGGCGGCGGCACTTTGGCCATCATCCTTGTCCGGCGCATGGTCATAATGAAGACTGATGAGATCGCTTTCCGGAGAAAACCGGGCAGTATCATCCGGTTCAGTTGCTTGGAGGGTTGCACAGAGGATGAGGGATAGTACACCCGAAGAGATAAGAAGTTTCATTTTTGTTCTCCCGAAATTGAATTTTGCCAGCGGGGGCGTCGCCTGCAACTCAGACGATATGTGTTAAGACACGTAAGCGTCGTCATTGCGAGGAACGAAGCAATCTCGTTATCGTGCAGGCCATCTCATAACCCCAGATTGCTTCGTACCTCGCAATGACGAAGACACTAGTTTTAAACTTTCTACTGCAATTGTAGTACTTAAAAATATGATACTAATCCAGGCCATAAAACGCAATTGCAGTATTATAGAACAGTTGGCGCAACTCGTTCTCAGAACATCCCTTCACGGCCGCAACAGCGGTATTCACCCAGCGTTGATAGGGGGTGGCCAGTAGCATGACAGGCCAGTCACTGCCAAAGGCGGTGCGCTCAAAACCGAAACATTCGATAACATGATCAAGGGCTGGTTTAAGGTCTTCGGCGGTCCAGGAGTCATGGTCAGCGACAGTAGCGACACCCGACATTTTACAATACACATTGGGATATTCGGCCAGGGTACGTATCTCCTGTCGCCACGGGTCCAACACGTTGTTCTTGATGTCCGGTACACCGATATGGTTCAGCATAAATTTGATGTTGGGGCATTGCCGCACCAGTTCCACGGCAATCGGTATCTGACCACGTTGCAGACCGAGTTCAAAATGAAACCCGATTTTCTCCAGACATTTAACGCCTTCCAGCAATGCCGGGAGCAGACCGTGGGGAACGTCCTTCTCTGTTACAAAGAAACGGCGAACTCCCTTTACAAGCGGGTTCTTAGCGAGTAATTTAAGATTGGGTAAAACAGTCTCGCCCTGCTCCAATGGCACATTCGCGACAATGCCTTGGATACGCGAATCTTCCTTTGCCAACGAAG
Organism: uncultured Nitrospirales bacterium; assembly: GCA_964493075.1. Lineage (GTDB taxonomy): Bacteria > Hydrogenedentota > Hydrogenedentia > Hydrogenedentales > CAITNO01 > SLFT01. The sequence continues at coordinate 3,188 of CAZBNU010000273.1, forward strand.
TAACCCAGTCTACTTCGTCCATGGCATGGACAGCAGCACAGGCGGCCTCAACAAAAACAATCTTCCCGACGTTGACAGGGCCGATTGCTTCGTCATAATCTTTAAGCAGATAGGGCCTGTTTAGTAACGCTGAATTTTTCAGCCAGGGATAGTCCAGACGTTCTGTATCCCAAAAGTGAACATGGGTATCAACAATGGGAAATGGAACCAAAGGTTCAGCCGCTGCCCTTTCGGCATGTGCAAGTTTGGTTATGCCCAGAAGCGCCGCCGAGCCGGCTCCGGTATTCCAAAGAAATTGACGTCGTTTCATTGGTTGCGCTCCTTTAGTGTTATTCATGCCATCATAGGTCAGACCGGCGCATATAACCATACTATTGACAAACAGGGATCAGATCGATACCAGGAAATTTCGGCGATTTATACTGAATTTGGGCATAGTATACTTGCTAATAGTTTTCTCCCAGCAGTTCGAAGTGGGCTTGAGGATGAGCGCACGCCGGGCATTCCCCGGGCGCTTCGGCGCCTTCATGAAGATAGCCGCAGTTCCGGCATCGCCATACCGCAGGCTGGTCCTTTTTGAATACAGTTCCGTTTTCCACATTCGCGAGCAGATCGCGAAAACGTTTTTCATGTTGCTTCTCGGCAACGGCGATGGCCTCAAAAACTTCTGCAATTTCCGGCAGGTTTTCTTCCCGGGCCACTTTAGCAAAGGCAGGATACATCTCCTCCCATTCTTCGTGTTCACCGGCAGCAGCGGCTTTCAAGTTGTCCGCAGTCGAAGCCATCATGCCAGCGGGAAAAGTACCTTCAATTTCTACCTCGCCACCTTCAAGCATTTTGAACAATCGCTTGGCGTGTTCTTTTTCCTGGTTTGCCGTCTCCTCAAATATGGCTGAAATCTGTACAAAGCCGTCTTTCTTTGCCTTGCTTGCAGCATAGGTATAGCGGTTCCTGGCCTGGGACTCGCCGGCAAATGCTGTGAGAATATTCTTCTCCGTTTTTGTTCCTTTGATTGTCATTTTGTATTCCTTTCTTTTATGTATAAGTTATGGGTAAGCGTACAACACCTCAGTGGGATTATCCCTTTTTTACAGGCGGTATTCAAGTTAATCGAGAACCCATCATATCGCTTCGTCGGGCCCGCTTCCAAAATCGTAGGTACACCGTGAAAACGTGTGGTTGCTCCTGAACGGACGTCTGCGGTCAACGGTCCGGTTGGTATCGGATACGATGTGGGCAGGCCGCGGTTTGGTGTGGGGCGGCAGGTCGCATAGCGTCTCGCATTGTTCCTGCACAAGGATTTCCAGCGGTTTTCCGGGATCGGTTTCAAGTTCGATTTCTATACCTTCGTGAAGAATGTTTCTGACAAACATGCCCCAGTCTTTTTTGCCTCCCTTGAGTTCTCTGCCAGCGACCTTGACGCTGTGTACGGTATTGTCGCCGGTCAGTTTCAGCCAGATTTCCTGTGATTCCTTATGTGAATCAAGGAATAGTGTCGTTTTTCTACGTCCCTCCTGAAGAGTATCCTCACGTATCTCAAAGGTTGTGTGCTCTACCATATCCAATGGCGCGGGGGCTTTGAGGCATTCCATGTCGCTCCCCGTAAATTCCTCGACTGTGCCCGTCTGCGACATACTTTCGAAGAACTGGCTTGTGTATTCATCAAGTTCTTTGTCCGTGCTGATGTACCA
>CAZBNU010000274.1:0-4868 GCA_964493075.1 uncultured Nitrospirales bacterium
GCGCCCGGCCCGATTTCAACGGTGATGGAATCCGCTGGCTGGTGGATGCGCCCTGATCGCCATTCGTTGATGGTGGTGCATTCTATTTGCGGTGTCAGCGTTACCCGCGCTATTGCCGTTGGGTCAGTTGTTGCAGGCTGGTTGTTTTTCTTGCTCACACCACGGTTGTTGATCAGTTCCACTACCCACCCCCCTGGAAGACGATTGATCTGGTATTGGATGGCATCGCCCTGAACCGTTATGGGGAGAAGTTCCCGGGCAAGACGCGCAAGGCGTTCATTTGACACCGCCACAGGTCGGTTCGTCGCAAGATTGGTCCACGGTTCGAGCACTTCCACGTTGCCTTGTTGTGTCATGCGCGCGTACTGTTCGCCCAACGCATCACGATGACGTGGTGACAACAGAACGCGACTCCCCTGACCAAGCGCGTCTTCCAGTTCACGTGAAAACGCCGCATTAAATTCAATGTCCCCTGCCAGCAGGATCACCGGGTAGGAAGCGAGCAGTCCGGACGACACATTCGTCAGCAACACATCAAACATTTCACCATAAGGCGTGGGGCGCAGATAACTGCCTTCGGGATTGTCAGGGTCCGGCGCCACATGAATATGGTCGCTGCCGGGGAACAATTGGAAGTCGAACAAGTCGCGGAGTTCCCGGTCGCCGGGCGTGGGTTCCAGGATGCCCCACGGCTTGTCCATGTAGCCGTTATACCCCGCAAGATGATCGAGCACGATGGCCACCGGTGTGTACGGGATGCCGCGATTGTGTGCCTGCATGAACTGGAACACTTCGACAGCCTTTTCCCCATGGGAAGTGAGCGTCCACGGCACTTCGGGCTGCTCAAAGAAAATGGCGATGCTGTTTTCGGGCGTTACCATGGCTGCGCCTGCAAACCAGGCATGAAGCCACATCCGCTCGTAAAAACTGAGCGAATGCCCGGCATCCAGACCACGGGCAATGCCGTTCTCCACCCGTAGCGGACCGCTTGTGGTGCAGGTGGGACCAAACCACGGGCTGACCTGAACCGACCAGGGCTTCTGCCACTGTTTGGAAGCGCCCCGGGCAAAGGCAAGTTTGGACTGTGTGAAAGCAATGTTTTCGCCCAGTTCCAACCCGATACAGTGCGCCCCCCATTCCCCCGCATAGGATTCATAATGGGAATGGCCAGTTACACTGATGACGCGATCCAGAAGGTCGTGACTTTTGCTGGTGAAATAATCTTTGACAATGTCATAGCATTCCTGCTTGCTCGTTGGGCGACGGTCATACCCTTTCAACCCTGCCGGTTTCATGAGGTGTTTGTAGGCCTCAAAGTCCTCGCCGAAATTTCCCTTCCACCAGGATTCCGCACACGAGAGGTTATGAAAGTAATAGCCCCATTCGCCGAGTTGAACCGCCGTGAACACACCGGCACGATCCATCGCCTCCAGGGTTGCCGCATTCTCGCTTGTCAGTGCGCCCCGTCCTCCTTTGATCTGCATGTCGCCGCCGGGATAACAAACCACAGGCCAATCCTCCCCGGCCAGGTAGTCAAAGACAGGTTTCATCTGCGGGTGAGGCCCCGGCCCGGGATCAAAGCCGTTACCGAGTTTCTTCTCGCGCATAATGCTGACGAGTTGCTGAATCTTGTCCAACTCACCTGGCGCACCGTACATGGTGAAAACCACTTCCTGTTTTCCCGGAAGCAACCGCACTTGTTGTGGGCCAAAATACAGCCCGCCATAATCCGGAAAAGAAGCACCGTCGGCTGAATCCATACCCTGTTCCGCAAAACAGGCGGTTGTAGAGAATAACACTGCCACCATAATGGATGAAGACATTTTTGAAAACATTATTGCTCCTTCGAAGTTGCGGCACCATCATGATAATACAACAGGAATGGCGTGGATGAAAACTACAATGCATAGGATGTATGGGACTTATGGGACCTATGGGACAAATATGTTTATCGGCATCCGATATATTCTGCCATTTTTCCCATGAGTCTCATAACTCCCATAATGAAATTGTGCCCCCTTCTTTTCCTGTGCTATGCTGTGCATCCAACCCCAACCCAAGGAGATTTTAGACCATGAAGACGATGCTGCTATTTTGTTCTGTTATATTGCTGGCGTCCACTGCATTCGGCCAGGAAGTCTGCACCGTGGAACCCCTCGCCCATCCGGACAGCGCGGACTGGGAAGACCTGTTCGCGCCCGACCTTTCCAATGCCATCATGCGCAAGGGCGTGTGGACGGTGGAGAACGGCGAACTTACCGCGAGTAAGGATCAGGCCATCTGGACGGAGAAGGACTACGAAAATTTCATTCTCGATCTGGAATTCAAGACTGCTGAAGAAACCAACAGCGGCGTTATCGTTTATTGCAGCGACGTGAGGGACTGGATTCCCAATGCAGTGGAAATCCAGATTGCCGACGACTTCGCGAAGAAATGGGCGGAATCCCCCAAGTCCTGGCAGTGCGGCGCTATTTTCGGCCATCTGCCTGCCAGCAAGAGCATGGTAAAAAAGCCCGGCGAATGGAACCGGTTCACCATCCGCTGCAAAGGCAAGTTCATTGACGTGGTGCTCAACGGCGAGCAGGTCACGTCCATGAACATGGACGACTTCACCTCGGCGAAAACCAACCCCGACGGCACCGAAATCCCGGAGTGGCTCAGCAAACCCAAAAGCGAACTGGCCACGAAAGGCAAAATCGGCTTCCAGGGTAAACACGGCAACGCCCCCATCTGGTTCAGGAACATCAAGATTCAGGAACTGTAGTAGACGCACAAAAAGTTGTTTGACTTAGCGCTCATAATCGGATTTTGTAGGGTGGGTGAAGCAGATGCGGAACCCACCGTTTGTATTTTGGGCTGTTGTGTATTGTTTCGGTGGGTTCCGCATCCGCTTCACCACCCTACGCTTTCTTGTTGTTCCTATCCGAAAGCAGCCACGGCTTTTTCGGATACGTACTGGTCTGTGGTAGCCCCGGTGGCGCAATCCGCCGGGGCCTCCTTGTCTGTATTTCCCCTAAAAATAATCTGTTTCCGGCACAGAAACAAGACAAAATCGCTATTTTTTGAGACGTTATTTCACTTTTTTATCTCTTTTTTTTTGCGTTTTTTGACGTTTTTGAACGTTTTAGAGCGTTTTTTTTCGGGTCATTTTTGCCCGAAAGCACATTATGTTGTTTCTTTTATGTATAGCACTACTATATGTTGTGATTTTGTGGAACACAGGGACAGACACGGACAGATACGGACGGGTACGGACGGTGCAGGAAGCAGGCAAGATGCCTGCACCACAGGTTTACTGGGTGAAGAAGGACAAACATGGACGGGTCTCCTTTTTTTGGATATATCTCTCCATATAGTAGCTGGCGGGGTTTGCATGAGAATGGGATTTAGCCTTGACTAGCAGGGGGAGAGCGGTGGTACTGGGGTGGGTGGCAGGTAAACGGGTGCGTTTACTTTTTTGTTTGGAGAGTAGGATAGGTAGGACGGGTAGGACAGGTAGGACGGGTGAAAAGCAGAACAGGTATCATGTTTATCTCCATCTGTTTAGAGCCATCTTTCGCCAGATTACTGCGACTGAGTCGCCGTGATTACCACTAACGCTGTTCCGCGTTACCGCCATTCTTGATCAGAAACAAGCCGTCGTGTGGGGGTACCATGACCGTGGCACCCTCGGCAGCGCCGTTGTTGGTTGTGGGATCCTGGTTGGCTGTTCCCGTTATTCGATGGAACGATGACCCGGGGAATAGTGAGGCCAGATCGAAAGGAAAGTCAGCGGTTGACGGGTTGGCGAGAATAACGCCATGCTCGTATTCACCTGCCATAACATCATCAGCGTTGTACACACGAAAGTTCGACAGGTAAACAGGCTCATCACCCTCGATGTTGAGTGTGATGTTGAAATTACCGCTACCTAAATCACGAAAGTAAAACGAAGCCGGAAAAGCGTTGGCGTGTGCATACGTCAGCAGTTGGTGTGCGGTGAGATCGTCCGGACGGATGTAAGGCGTTTGCCCTTTGGGAGCGATCCATGTGGGACCCCAGACCGGGTTGCCGTTCTTATAAGAAGCACCGGGGCTGGCAACGAAACGCAGGGTTATTTCTTGTCCGGCCCAATTGCTGAGATCCACGGTCTTCCGCATCCATTTGGACGCATCGTTTTCACTGGAATGTACTTTTTCTCCACCGATAAAGACGTCGTACAGTACTGCACCCAAACCAGACCGCCAGGGATTTGGGCCGGTATAGGTGTGGAAGACCAACTCGCAGGACGCTGAAGGCAGTTGAACCGTCTTGCTCCACGCAACCCAGGGCGCGTCATCCCGTTTCCAGGATGGTAACGTGACCATGTAACCCCAATATTCTTCATCCTCGTCCTTGAATTCCTTCCAATGGGCATCACACCGCGTCGAGAACGACGTATCAATGATTTCAGGATTATCTATAGAGAGGCTCAATACGTTTAAGGGCGACTCGGGAATACCTGTCATGCCGTAGGTGAAATGCATACTTTTTGGTGGAAGCACGCACAAGTGGCTTGCCTCGTCCGCAGAGACCCAAACAAGCCGGGGCAAATGATCCGGGTAATCGGGGCGCGGTTCGGCCCGGACATCGAAAGCGACCAGCAGACTCCCGGCAGGCAAGGCCACACTCTTAAACGTTGCCACCATACTGCGCTGGTTTCCGGAACGCCCGGCAATTTTAAGTTCATTTCCCGCTTTGGAGATTAGCGCGCTCTCGGAAGACCATGCGTTGACAAAGTTCGCATTCATGTCAATGCCTGCCCCATTGAACAGGTCCGATGTGTGCAATCCCAGTCGTAGCGTATCGCCCACTTTCGCGCCAAGCCAGTTTGGCTGCTGTGCGACGCC
>CAZBNU010000275.1:0-1474 GCA_964493075.1 uncultured Nitrospirales bacterium
GGCTAAGATATCGCATAGTGTACACTAAAATCATGCGGCCATGCGTCTTTTACAGCATGAGTTATTCAGGGATCTTTTTGCTATAGGCGGCAGTTATCCAGTGAAGCAGTGCCTCCACATTGATGGCGCTTTCCCACGGACGGCACCGGGTACCTGTTGGCTGGTGGTTGCGGTAGTACTCCGCCCACGCACCGGTCTCGTCTGCGAGTTCCAGGGTCTTTTCAAAAAGGGCTTGGGCTTCGGGATGGCCAATTTCTGTCATCGCATAAAGAAGCAGGCCGTAGTCATAGCCCACAGAAACATCGCCGTCAGGACGAGAGGGCAGGCAGCCTGTGCGTTTGTACTCGGCGAAGATGGATGCCACCTGCCCGCGAAGTTCCTCCTTGCCCATAGTCACCGCGTGAAAGTACAACGGGGTCAGGCTTACGGATTGCAGTGAATAGACTGTTGGATCAACAGCCGGGAGCGGATCTTTGTTGAGGCAGGACACACAGACATAGCGTTTGTTTGCAGTACGGCGTGTCCATTGTACGGTGATGCAACTTTCACAAACGCCATGCCGGGAATCGGGCATGGCTGCCAGGGTTGTTCGTTCGGGGTTGTTGGTGATGAGCGTATTGTCACGCCAGAAATTTTTGTGGAAGTCATTCTTCACAGCATCAAGTAAGTCTCGGGATTGCCTGATACGCGCAGCATCCCACAGCCCGTGCTTTTCCGCGAAGTCAACCAGCAGATAGCCGCTTTCGATGAATAGCAGCGTGGCTTCAGCGGAACCGTCATTAAGCGCCGACCGGGGCAGGATGCCGCCGGCAACATAGGTTTCATCGCCGTTGAATGGGAGCATGTTGCCCACGAGATGCGGCTGCTGCACCTGGAATGCCCATTCCATCATGGGCATGATCTCAAGCATGAACTCCGTATCGCCGAAGCGTTTCAGATAATCAAATGCCTGCAGCATAATGTACCCTGTGATTTCCACATCATCGTTTTCGTGGACGTGGTATACGCCGGGAATATCGAAGGCCTGGGCGTTGCGTATCATGCCGCCCATTTCAAAGATGTTGTAATAGAACCGAAGAATATCTCGGGACATTTCATCATGGCCCAAGGCTACCAGACCGCGATGGGTGCCGTATTGATCGCGCACATAGCCCAGGTGATACGGATACCCGGCGAGCACGCCGCCTTCCGCAGCCTGCTGCGCTTTGATCATGACCGCAACATCATCGAGTACTTCAATGAGCCTGTCCCGCATGGGTGTCTCTTTGGGCAGTGTGGATTTAAAATCTTTTCCCTGTGCGGTAAAGGTATTCCATAAGGACAAAGTATCGTTGAGTAGCGACGCCACCGGCTGTGTGATGGACTGCTCCATGTTACTGATGCATTCGTCAAGAGACGGTCCACCGGAAAGGTACAAGGTGGAAACGCCCGGTTCAACAACAAGATGCATAACGTCGCCGTGCTGCTCAAGGGT
>CAZBNU010000275.1:1574-4843 GCA_964493075.1 uncultured Nitrospirales bacterium
TCCTCGTTGCGACCATTCCATACCCGGTTCCGACTCCATCGCACCCCTGAAAGCAAATGCTCCGAAGGGGTGGTTTGTGCCTGGGCTGGAAGCATCAATATCGCTAGTGCGGATAACAACAGGAGACTAGGGGTTGCTGTCATGAGGGGTACCTTTTATAACGTGTTATTGTTGTCTGCTTTCTATGCCGTCAATATACCCCATCGTACCTGCAGGAATATTGGCCGCGTTGCCTTCGTCAGTATCGAGATGCATGGCGAGTTTATAATTCGGGCTGACCCGGACAATGACATCGCCAAAAAGAATATCCCGGTCGCTCTCCACGCGGACACGGACAATGTCCTTGTTCTTCAAGCCGAAGTGCAGTGCGTCTTCGGGCGTCATGTGGATATGACGCAGGGCGCAGATAACGCCGTGGTCAATGGTTACTGAAGTATCACCAGCTTCCAGGGTAATACCGGGAGTGCCTTCAAGAGAACCGGATTCACGGATGGGCGGCTGGATGCCCAGTTTGAACTGTTCTGTAAGGGAAATTTCCACCTGGGTCTCACTTCTGGCGGGACCGAGGACACGAACATTTTCGATGCGCCCCCGTGGACCTACAAGCGCCACTTTTTCCTTGCATGCAAATTGCCCCGGCTGGGACAGCATCTGATGCACAGTCAGTTCATGTCCCTTGCCAAACAGCGCTTCCACGTGTTCCTGCGACAGGTGAAGGTGGTGGGCGGATATTTCGATGGGTATCGGTGTTGTGGTATTTTGGAGAATAGCGTTGACATAACTGCGCCTCACGCTGTGCAGCGTTTCACGGGCAATCATGCGCTCTTCGTCCGTGGGAACCACAAGCACACGCACTGATGAGCCTTCTGCGCTAATGTCGCAGACTGTTTCAAAGCCGTTTGCGGTCTTATTCTTTTCTTCATCAACGCGGACGCCCATGAAGGCAAGCCCCTGACACGACAGGCTGCGCACCCACGCACTTCCCTGTCCGATGCCGCCGGTGAACACCACGGCATCCAGACCGCCCATGGCAGCGCCGTATGCGCCGATGTACTTGCGAACACGATAGCAGAACGCACGCAGGGCGAGCATGGCCCGGGTATTGCCGTCGTCTGCCGCCGCTTCGATTTTGCGCATGTCGTTGGAGACGCCGGAGATGCCCTTGAGGCCGCCCTCCTTGTTGATGAGTTGGTCAAGCCTGTTGGCGTTCATCTTTTCCGTACGCATCAGATGCACCAGCACCGCCGGATCAATATCGCCGCAGCGGCTGCCCATAATAAGCCCCTCGGCAGGGGTCAGCCCCATGGACGTGTCAACAGAACGGCCATGATCCACGGCACACATCGAAGCACCGTTGCCGAGATGGCATACGATGGTTTCCAGTTCGTTGAAGGGACGTTTCAGGTATTCCGCGGCTTTCAGGGAAACATACTTGTGTGAGATGCCGTGAAACCCGTAACGGCGAATATCTTTCTGCTCGTAGTATTCATGAGGCAGGCCATAGATGTGCGCATAGGAAGGCATCGTCTGGTGGAAGGCAGTATCAAACACCGCGACATGGGGGATGTTGGGCATGCGTTGCTGCGCCGCACGGATACCCGCGAGATTTGCCGGGTTGTGCAGCGGCGCGAGGGCGCACGCTTTTTCGATGGCGGCAATCACTCCATCTGTGATGATGGCCTGGTGACTGTAATCGCTGCCGCCGTGGACCACACGATGACCGACTGCCGATACCTCGGAAAGAGAACGAAGCACACCGGTTTCTTTCGCAGTCAGAGCTTCCACCATGGCAGAAAAGGCTTCGGAAAAACCGCCCTTCGGCAGCGGCTGCGTGGTTTTGGTGTCATGGGCTTCAAAGGTATGCGCCATCTCGTCCGTACCGATGCGTTCCACAACACCCCGCGCATTTCCTGATGCATTCCAGGTGTCGTAGAGCCGGTATTTCAGGGAAGAGGAACCGCAGTTGACCACCAACAGTTTCATCGGCTTTTCCGTCTTCAACTTGAAGCCATAGGGATCATCGCTGTGGCGGACAGCAGTATTGGTGATGGCAGAGAAGGAATCTGCGTCCGGAGTATTCTGCAGGCGTTCCACTATAATGCGGGACAGGCACGACACGGCCTGCATGTTGGTGGCAATGGCTGAAGCAAAAAGAGTTGCAGTGATTTGCAGGACCTCGCAGGGTTCAGCGGCGGTAACATTGGCAACAGAACGATTCCCGGTCATCATTTCCATCTCGCCGAAAATCTCTCCCGGCGCCAGCGTTTTCAGCACATGCCGGGAACCGCCATCGTCCACCACGGCAACTTCCGCACGGCCTTCCAACAGCACTCCCAGAAAACTAACCTCCTCCCCGAACTCAATAATAAGTTCGTTTGGCTCATAAGAAACAAGGGCTGCCCCTTGTATCAGGGACGCTATGGTGGACTCATCAAAAGTATTGAAGAGGGAAACCTGTTCCTTGAGGAATCGGGAAACGGCTGTATGATCCATTAAGTATTCTCCAAACCGGAATGATGGTAGTGGGCGTTGTCCGTAACTAATACGTGACAGATATAACAAAGAGCCAACCATCGTCATTGCGAGGAACGAAGCAATCTTCTTTGCGCACAGGCCATCGTAAAATCCCAGATTGCTTCGTTCCTCGCAATGACGGCATTAGAGGCACCATTAGGAATTCAGATTATCAGAAGCGTTATAAGCGTATCAATTCTATTTCGTTGAGTCCGTTTTGATAACGCTATGTTGCCTGTATACAATGAGGCAACGGGTAGCATGCTCTAATCGTTGGTGACAGCATTTATGGGAGAAGCAGGACAGTGGCACAGACCGCCAAAAAATTAACCAGAAAGCCGGACAGACGCTTTCTATGGAAAGTGGCGGCGGCGATTCTTGTATCGGCAATTATCTACGTTCTCTGGTTTCTGTTCAATGGTTCTAATGACGCCCCAATTCAATCTGCGTGGCGTCCCTATGATCTGCCCCTCTATCAACCAGTACAACGATCAGGTTCTGACTTCAACGCCTGGTGTTTTAACCGGTTTATGCTGCCCGCCCTTATCACCCTTGCCAATGAAGAGTATTCCAAAAGTTCTGTAGCCGCGAACTTTGACAAACTTGCCCTCGACCCCGCCAAACTCAAACTGATGGAGGAAAGCAAGGTTCGGGTTTATTTTATCGGCGAGGGTACCGGCTACGTAAATACATTGGGGGTTAATACGAAAGGGCTGGGTCGAAAGGAAGGCGACCCGCGCATTCTCTTTCCTCAC
>CAZBNU010000276.1:0-4819 GCA_964493075.1 uncultured Nitrospirales bacterium
TTTTTCCGTTCAGCACCATTGTTGATTTGATCTTGACGGTGATATTTTTCCCATTCAACTGGCTGCTTGTGCTTGTGGATGAGCCCCGGCTTTATTGAATCTTTGAAAGAAACAGTTTCCCATTGACTACACCAGTAAAATATAGGGTGGGTGAAGCGGAGCGGCCCCCATCAGTTTTCATAGAACCGTTTATCTGGTGGGTTTCGCTTCGCTTCACCCACCCTACGTTGTTCCGATCACTTATTTGGGTCGGGAAATAGCGCCATGAGCGCTTCGGCAAAAAGTTTATGGCCGCGTTCGTCGGGGTGGTTGATGGCGTTGGTCATGAGGGTCATGTGGGGGATGCCCTGCCGCCAGAGGTTGCAGTACAAGGTGGAGGCATCGGCAACGGCGACATTGTTGGCGGCGCCGAATGCTTTCAATCCTTTTACATAGGGACGCGGGTCTTCTTTTACCTTCATGACTTCCAGTCCCATCCAATCGGGGCGAACCAAGTGGGGTGTCATCAGGATGACTTCAGCGCCGATACCGCGCAGGTCGGCAAGGATTTTTCCGTAATGCTTTGCTACGCCTTGTTCATCGAGATAGGCATCGTTTACGAATTCGATGATGACGAGGTCCGGCTTGGGTTCGAGCACGTCCCGGATATAATCATGTTCGCTGCCCTTGGGCGAATTCATATATGCCGCACTGCTTGCGCCCCCCCAGCCAGCATTTTTCCAGGTTGCCTGTGATTCAGGAAAGCATTTTTTCAGCCGGGTCATGAACTGTTGTTGCCACCATAAGGACTGGTTGCTGCCCACACCTCCGCCGCAGGTTACGCTGTCGCCGAAAGTCACCACTGTCAAGGGAGCACCGGTACGCAGTTTCTCCAGTGTTTTCGGAAGCAGTGTTTCTGCCGTGGAAGATGTTGCGGTTAGGGTGTCCGGCTCATCAAAGAAAATGGGGTAGAGGTTGTCAGCGGTCAGCGAGGTGCATTTTCCCGGGACGAAGACCCGTGCAACCGGAGTAAATTCTTCGGGTACAGGTGCGGGGAGTACTACACCTAATGAAGGAACCCCTTTGAAGAGGGAAACCTTGCCAGTTGCATCCACAGCAATGGTATCAAGCCTGTCCGGTTCATATGTATAATCGAGAAATACCGGCTGGTCGGCGGCGATGGCACTTCCTTCAATTCTGCCGAAGGTGCCCCAGAAAGGATCAAGTTCATAGTCCTTACCAAGCGTAAAAACAGTAGCGTCTTTACCGGGCTTGTCCTTAACCCTAAGTGTCTCCGGATGCAGGCGGTCCGTAGCGGAACATTCCTCGGTCTGGATGCCGCGAGGTTTGGCGCCCTTTGCCCAACCGCCTGCCTTGGGGTTGAACATGGGTAGTGTGTCATGTTTTTCGTCCTTAACAACGATGTGTCGAGGCATTTCAACATCAAAGGAAAAAGCCACATCAACTGTTATGGCGCCTACTGTACCGGGACCAATAACAACACTTCCTACATCAGTGCTATATACGATATACATAGGTAAAGTGCCATCAGGTGTGTGAGCGTAACAGCAGGAAGATAGCGCCAGTAAGACCAAGGTTCCCATAATATATCCTTTCCGTAAAGAGTTTTTGTCCACGAAGGGCACGAAGAGCACGAAGGGAAATACAGTCAGTTGACAGGTAAACCATATGCTTGATTTTCTACTATCAGGTAATATAGATTAAAGACCGTAGTATATGCAATGGGGTAATTGCCTTTTGTGAAGATACAAAATTTCAAGAATAAACTTTCTTCGTGTACTTCGCGGATAAATAATTAGTTTGCTGTCCATGCCTTGATCGGTTGCATCTTCGGCGCTTCTTTGGCTTTATCCATCACACTGCCGGGGGTCAACAGCACCGTGATTGTTTTTGATTCCTGTGCTTCAAGTTCCACATCAAAGCCAACCTGCCGTGTGCCGGGGTTTGGTGCGTCCCATTCGTTAATCGGGTCGGTGGAATAAACTTCGATAGCAGCGTCTACGGGAGAGATCGTTTCGAGATACAGGTTCTTTTCGTTCAGCGATAATGTTGCAGCACCCTGATTCACTTCTGTGATTTCAGCGGGTGTTGTCATGGTCCAGCGTACTTTCGTTGCCTTTTCACCTGCTTTGATTTCATCCTGAACCAGTACACGCCCGTCCGGCAGCAGGGCAAAACCACGTTCCGCGTGTGCCAGTTGTCCTGTATAGACTTCGCTCATATCCATAATCGTGTGGGGAAATGCGGGATCATCTGAAAAGTTGGTAATGGCTGCCCGGCTTTTAACTACCTGTCCAATGTCGTCCACCAGCAATGTGTTGTGACTGCGATTGTGGTAGCGGTAGATGCGCCATCGGTCTGAATCCTGATTGCGGTTCCAGATGTCCAGACCACGGGATTCCATATCGTGATAGCTTTGCGCACCGAGGTCCACCGCCCAGCGCACACCATCCGCTTCCAAAATGAACGAGCCCACGTCCATGTGCCCATGATTGGCATAGGGTGTTCCCGCCTTGACCGCAAGAAATACGGCATTGGGGTCCGACCATGAACTGCGGTGCACCGCCAGCGGGTTTATGCCATCGCCTTTCCAGTGCAGAGGTTGTTTGGGCGCTTCCGGTGAACTGCCGTCCCACCACAGCAGCAACATGGAGAGGAAGCGGTTGCCAGCGGAAGCCTTGCCCTGCAGCACCTTTTCCAGCCAGGAATGTTCATACCACGCCAGCCCAGTATCCTTCGTTCGCTTTGCAAACCAATAGACTGCAGGATAAGGGCCGCCGTGGTTGCCGCAATCGCTGAAATTAAAATGTTCGCCCGTAGGGCCGGTCATCAGGAGGGGGAACGCGCCGGACTCTAGAAATCCAGGTGATTCGGTAATGCCGAAATCTGTACTCAGTGCGGACTCTAATGCAGCAATGAGTAGTACGTTATAGCTGGTTCCGTATTGCCAGTAGCTGGGGCCCTCTGGATAAATACCATCCGGTTCATATTCCTTCATGGCATTTGGCAATCCTTCCAGGGCGCGTACAATGGTTTTTGCTGCCAGATCGGGTTCGTGTTCCAGCAAGGCTAGTGCGCCGAATACCATACCGCCATGACAGACCTGGTTCCAGTTATTATTTCCTCTTATCCACCAATGCGGGCTGTTAAAGGAGGGGGTGATGCCTTTTTCTAAAATGGCTTTTCGGATAGTCTCTTCCTGCGTTGTGGTGAGCGCCTCCTGCAGCCAGTCATAGCCGATGGCGAGTGCCGTGGTCATCTCTGCCACGTCAAGGAAATGGGAGGGGTTCCAATCCGAAAAGGCAGCAACCGTTTCCATTTCCTGAATAGCGCGCATGGCATAGCGCTCTTCACTGGTCAAACGGTACACAATCCCCAGAGTGGTGATCCGTCGCAGCACTTCCCGGGATACAGAAAGTAGCCGCCGTCCAGTTTTGTTATAAGTTTGCGGCGGTTCAGTCAGGATGCTGTCCGCTTCCTTATGGATGATATCAAACAAGGTCTTTGTGTTTTCCTGTGTGTCCAGACGCTGCTGTATCAGCGCCAATGCGTCACCATCAATGAGCAGTCTGGGATGCGGTGCGGGCTTCTCAATCATCGCAACTATTTCTGACTCAGAAACAGACGCTCCATAAGATGTCCCGGCGGCAATAACGGTGAGGGCAAGAACTGTAATAAGCGTAGGCTTACCATAGTGTTTCATGTTGGGTGCTCCTTGTATCTATTGATTTGTATCTGAAGGATTATAGCCGCTATTCAGACCACGAAAACAGGCGGAAAGATTCCTTTTCAGTATGCTTTTGTTTTTGAACTGCATCTTTCTGCTATCCTTTGTCAGTGGATTGAAAAGCGATGAACAGCGCAAAGAGGAGAATGGATATGACAGCAAGGCAGTGGTATTACGTGGTTGAGGGTTCCCAGCAGGGACCGGTCTATGAGGACGAACTGGTACAGATGATTATCGCTGAGCGGATCACCCCCGATACACTGGTGTGGACGCAGGGCATGGAGACGTGGGTGATGGCCGCTACCGTGGCGGAACTTATGACGGCAAGTTCTTCTGGCGGTCCGCCTTCTTTGTCGAATATTGCTGTGCCCGCAGGCGCAAAGGGATATGCTGGATTTTGGAAACGTGTTGCCGCCTCAATTATTGATAGCATTATTCTGCAGGTGGTGGGTATGTTTGGCGGCTTTCTCGTGGGTGCTGTTGCCGGATTTATGATGGCGATGGCTGGCGTGGACATTGCAGTGATAGAGTTTGCAGGTTCATTGCTTGGCTTTTTTCTGGGTGTGGTGTTGAACTGGCTATATTTTACAATCATGGAATCCTCTTCAAAGCAGGCTACGCTAGGGAAAATGGCACTTGGCATTGTGGTTACCGACATGGATGGCCAGCAGATATCCTTTGCAAAAGCCAATGGGCGTTACTGGGCAAAAATTCTTTCCGCTTTGATTTTTTGTATTGGTTTCATGATGGCGGGATTTACGGAAAAGAAACAGGGGTTGCACGATATTATGGCGGGAACCCTAGTGGTGAATAAATAATACAGCAAAGTGTGTTAATGATAAGACAATGATGACTTATAGGCAAATTATAAAGCGAGTCTTCTATAAATCCGCAAGCATAGCGGTTTTATGTTTTGTCTTTTACGCTTCGTTGGTAAGTGTGGAAGACATCTATGCCTGTGACACCGGTACGGTGCGTGATGCTGCATTCAACAGCGTTCGTGACAACTACTGGATTGGTATGGTTTACGAAGCCTCGGACGCTGAGACGCAGGCCTTGTACGATGGACTGTCTACATGGCTTGAAAAACAG
>CAZBNU010000277.1:0-2833 GCA_964493075.1 uncultured Nitrospirales bacterium
CCCCAAATCCTGAAATCTGTCTATACATCTGAATGAAATATCGTCCTGTCACACGATTACAGTATGTAACTTGGGTTGCGATAAACCAGATGGAAAACGGACAACAATGGTATGAAGAAACGAGTCCATGAACAATAGCGTGGTCAAATCCAGAAACAAAATCGGTTGGGGCATAGACTGGCTGGATATCAAGATCGCAGTGCTCATCGGACTGGTTTGTGTGCCCCTTTAAGGGTGTGAAATTCGTGGCGCTCCTTCCCATAGCATGCCTGAGAATCTATATGCCTGAGAATCTATATGTTGGTGATGCCGCCGATGTGTGGTATGATGTGTGCATGCATGCAGTTGGACGATGCTGACGTAGACGGGTATGCTGAAGAACGCGATCAGGCGATGACGAAGATTGTGGGTACAACGATGGATGTGGGCACTTTTACCCTACGGTGGAAAATCTGTGTGCAAACGGTCCGCATTTTTTATTGACGATATCATGGAGTTTTGAGAGTATGATCATTTAAATGCCGGTTTATATCATGACAGCACGAAGAGCAGCCATGATAATACAATTATATTTGGAACCTTAACAAGGAGAATGATCCCATGAAATTTATGAATGCTGTTTTGTCCGTATCATTGCTGGCAATAGTTCTTTGCCTGTCCGTGGCAGTTGTTGGCCGCGATGTATCTGCCGAAGACAAATGTGAACCGGTATTGCGTCACGTTGTGTTGTTCAAGTTCAAGGACAGCGCCACCCCGGAACAGGTACAGGAAGTAGAGAAAGCCTTCGCTGAGTTGCCCAACAAGATAGACGTTATCCAGGACTACGAATGGGGCACCAACGTCAGCCCGGAAGGTCATGACCAGGGCTTTACCCACTGCTTCTTCCTGACCTTTAAGACAGAAGCGGACCGCGATGCCTACCTGCCCCATCCGGCACACAAAGCCTTCGGCAAGGCGCTGGGCCCCTATTTGGACAAAGTATGCGTTGTGGACTACTGGACGAAGAACTGAATCTGTGCCTGCACACTGACTGCCGGCACAAGAAAAGTATGAATCCATAAATCAGGTCATAAAAGAAGTACTGGAATACCTGCATCGTATTGAGAAGATATAGACAACGATTGCGTGATTAACACATGTTTAGTTCCTACTTAATGATACTAATTTTATGTGGCTACGTCATTGAGGGTAGTCTGCAAGATCTGCAGGAATATTTCTATCCTGAACACAGTTTTTCTCATGCAGACGTTTACCAGACTGTTGCTCCTGAAGATGCTCATTACTACAAAGCATTCAACGTAGCTGTTTCATCCAGTGATATCGAGTCTGCGGTTAATAATCTTGAGGGTTTGGTTAAATCGCCAGGCCTAGCCGATGATGTACGGGCATATCTTCTTGCTGAACAATCGTCTTATCTAAACCGATTGAACCGATACGACGAAGCAATAGAGTCCTTAAAAAATATTGCATCTCTTTATCCACAAGATGAAGAAGTACAGATCATCTGCAATGCAGCAATCGGGAGCGTAATGATTTACGGTCGCAGTGGTACCGCTACATACAAAGCGTCTGAACACGATATTCAAAACCATTATGAATCTTTTCTCAATACGACTGATAGTCTGCACCCCTACATAATAATTGCACACCTGGACTATGCCGAATACCTTATGTCGTATGAACAACGTCATGACGATACGGAAAGCAATGATTTAGCGTATGACCATATAAAGCAGGCATCCTCATTGATTAATCAGGCGCTTGAACAACGTGATCCACGGAAAATCAAGCCCTTCAGTAGATTCAGGCACTACTATGGGAGTTTGATCACGGGACAACGCAGCAGGATAAGGCATCGTTTCCGAAAGTTTAATATTGATCAAGAGGAAGTCGACATCAAAAGTGTCAATGATGATGTGATTACGTTGTATGAGTATTTGAATAACGGCTTTATTTCATTTACTGCAGATCAAGCACAGCAATTTTTAAATGACCATCCAGCCATGGATATAGTTCCATTGTTGATTGAAGTCATCAAAGATGATTCTAACTGGCATCAGGCAATAGTACGTGCCTTGGGAATCCTTACCTTTGCCGACCCACAACAAGCACAAGAAATTATGCTTGAAATCATTGAAGATGTAACAAACAATCCTGGCAAAGAAATCACTTTTCATCAAAGATCTGTTTTATATGGGGCTGTTGGTTGGCTTGGCTATACAGGAGATAATGATGTATTACCTCTTTTGGGAGAGATGAAAGAGCCATCATATTGGACAGAACTTGGTATACATGAAAAGAGGCGCGAACCTGCTAGTTTGGCTTATGGTTTATCCCATCTGGCTCTCTATAGTATTGCACAGATGGGTACTCCAGAGTCAGAGTTACTCTTTAAGAATCCAGGATTTATACCGGCTATTGTTGGTGAAGCTGATGTAAAAGCCTTGCATGAAGTTATTGACTATAGGAAGGCTGGTTATTTAAATGGTTGGCCGCAAAAAGGGCCTTCAAAATATAAGGTGGATGGCTGTGTGATCACGCCGCTACCAACACCACGTGAATTGTTCATAAAGCGTGTAATTATCATCGTTGCCATTCTGGGATTTCTTACGCTTTGCTTGATAGTATTTATATTTATTCGGTACAAGAGAAAAAGTGCAAGGTAATATACAGGAAGGAATTGACAGATGTTTTTCGTTTCATTGATTGCAGTATGTGGATTCCTGAATGCTATGGAAATAGGTGCGCAGGAAAATGCGATAGAGATTACCGTAGATGACTTTTCCTGTGTAATCGGCAATAACGAACCCTGGGGCGAGATACATCGTGCCGG
>CAZBNU010000277.1:2933-4817 GCA_964493075.1 uncultured Nitrospirales bacterium
TGGGTGTGTTCTGGGCGTCCTACATCAATGCGCCGCAGGACAAGAGCATTTATTTTCTGGAAGCGGGCTCTACACTCGATGCCCCTGTATGGGTACAATACTGCACGCAGCAACACGGTAGAGACAGCACGGTGCTTGGGGAACAGGATGATCGCCACCTGGAGTTTAAGGGCGGCGAGGGCACCCTCTACAACAGCATCTCGCCGCTGCGTTACAGTGAACCCTTTTTTTATGGTCGTAATGGCAACCAGGTGCTAATCTATATGTTTGAACCTGGCGCACAAATCCGGTTTTCCCATTCCCCCTCTGGCGGCGGAAAAACGGCTGGCGGCGACGGCTATAATCCGGCATGGGATTTCCAGTATATCGTTGATCAATACGAAGTGAACAAGGAATACGGTTATCGCATGCGGTTCGTATGCAAACCGTGGGAAGACCGCACAGATGTCATTGAAGAGGCTCGGGGTTTTCTGAAATAGGCTATGAATCAATGCCCACCGCTACTTAATAGGCCAGGTCGCGGAAGTTCCTGATGCGGTGCAGCAGCAACAGGTTGCCGTCGTGGGCGCTTTTGGATCGTGCGTCACCGGAACGGGACAGCACCAGCAGGTCGTCACCATCAAAGGCCATTGCAGGATAACTTCTGGATTGGAGCGGGTCGTCGGTCATGTCAATAACGCCCGCAAAACACCAGTCTATGCAGTTCTTTGAAAAATGTAGGACAAGCCTGTGCCGCTCGTTATCAGGGAGGCCATAACGGCTGTCCGGCAATTTTTCCGGTCTGGTCATGGAATCGGTGGACTGGTTGGAAGCAAGCCAGTACCGCTTCGAAACTTCATCATACAGGATATGAAACTTGAGATGTCCGCCCGGACAGGCCACATACAACATGGTTTCCCCGGAGGGCGCAGTTGCCGGACCGACAACGATGTTATGATTTTCGTCCTCCACCGCCTTGGCAATGCAGGCGTAGTTTGTCGTGCCGGTATGAGAACGCGCCCACAGGTACATGGTGCGACCTTCCGGATCATGCCACAAGTGATCCGGATCGGGGAAGGTGACAATATGCGTTTCGAGCCAGCCCAGCGGCGCCATGGGGCGTGACGCCATCATTTTCTTTTTAGGAACTGTCGGGCCGACCTTATAGAACGGAACACCAATACCGGACGGCATGGCATCGGGCTTGGCCACCATTCCAGCATAACTGACCTCGTTGGAAAAGGTCCATGCACTCCGCTGGGTAAGGTCGGCATCCACAGGCGCAGATAGCACCACAGGCGCAATGCTGAACACCGGCCACAGGTTGCGCGCTGCGATGGTGTGCCGCTCCATGACAAGATAGATGCGTCCGTGAGCATAGCGTACATTGCAGGGTGCCTGATGCCATTCCTGTCCTTCTGTCAGCCAGGACACCTCGCTCCAGGTCTCGCCCCGATCCTCAGAGCGGATGATGCCCAGATCGTCATAATGGCCGAGATAATACAGGTTGTTTCCTGCCTGGAAAGGACGTCCCTGGTAAAGGGGATGGGTGCTGGTTTCACGCACCGTTTTACCGCCATCGTCAGAGACAAGCACCCGCCCCCGATAGTATTTTCCATCCGGAGTCTGTTTGATGCCGCGCACTCGCTTCAGACCGCCCTGACTATATTCCATCGTAATGATCAGGCGCCCATCATCCAGGCGCAGAATGCCCGGACTGCGCGGACTAATGCGGGCAGGATTGGGCGATTCGTAAACGACAACCGGACTGGGGTCGAGGGGTAGAAAACAGTTGGCCCTCGGCGAAAATGAAATCAGAAAAAAGGACAACAGCAGGCAAGGTATAACGCCGCTGTATGTGATAGGTTTTCTGGTCATAGTATAAACCTGTGACAAACAGTCTAA
>CAZBNU010000278.1:0-4767 GCA_964493075.1 uncultured Nitrospirales bacterium
TATGGGGGTTGATTGTGGGACATCTGTTTGTTGCCGCGCTGGCCTGGCCGGCACAGGTTACGGTACTGCGCGTCGTTATGAACCAGCTGAACACGTTGATACGCACCAGCGAACTCGACGAATCCCGTATAGCGGACAGCCAGGTGGTGGTGTTCAATCCGCCCGATCCTTACTCAGGGCTCTATCCGCTCATGCTACGCAATTTTTACGGGCATTCCAAACCCCTATCCTGGTGGACCATTTCCTTTGCGCCTTTCGGCCACCGGATCACCCGCACTGGCGAACGAGAGATGGAGGTGGAGGTGGTGGACGGCGAAATGCTCACAAGTATCATGGAACGTCTGTTTCGCAGTTCAAAACGGAAAATACCCGTGGGGTATGCAATGGACCTGAACGGGATGGTGGTTACCGTACTGGAAGTGGGAAATACGGGGCCGATCCGCGTACGACTTGAATTCGAAGAAGTCCCTGAAAGCGACCGCTATCAGATGCTGGTTTTTCGCCATGGCCGCTACCGCCGCTTGGATATTCCGCCGATCGGCGAAAGTATTGAATTACCCCGCGGGTTCCTCTGATCCTTAATCCCCCACAAAAACCTGGGTGAAAAAGTAGATGCCATTCTCGCCCAGACCAACGCCGATACCCGTCAGCGTGTAGTCTTTGGTCAGCATGTTCTCGTAATGTTCCGGGCTGTTTATCCAAGCGGTGACCGCCGTAAGTGCAGGGTCCGCGCTGTTGCTGTTATACGCGATGTTTTCTCCTGCAATCTTCCACTTCACACCCGCGGCATCCAAACGGTCAAATGGTGACAACCCGTCAAGGTTGGTATGGCTAAAGTAGTTGTTTACCGCCATATCATGGCTGTGGGAACGCGCTACCGTTTGGAGTTTTTCGTCCAGATCCAGCGCAGGCCGTTTGCGCCTTTTGCGCTCCCTGTTGACAAGGGTGAGTACGCGCTGCTCCATGGCGGCAAAAGTATCGTCATCATTCTCGGTTTCGCCTTCCTGAACGCTATCATCATCGGCAGGAGGTTTCGGGCAGCCCATAGGCAGCAGCACAATAAACAGGCAGGACAAAAGAACGAAGTGTTTTATGGGAATCATGACTCAACCCACGGGATTTGCTTCAAGGCGATCCACCGCCTCGGAGAGCTGTTGCAATAACGATGTCTCTTCCGTGTTCTGGAAGGTGTTGCGCACCTTAATAAAGTCCTTTTCCCGACGCACAAAGGCTTCCACCACATCGGGATCAAACTGCTTGTCCGCACCCGAAAGGACAATCTCACGCGCACGTTCATGGCTGAACGCTTCCTTATAGGGCCGCTTGGAGGTCAGCGCATCATACACATCCGCCAGCGTGACGATACGCGCTGCAAAAGGAATCTCATTACCTTTAAGACCATTTGGATAGCCTTTGCCGTCCCAGCGTTCATGGTGGTAATAGGCAATGTCCCTGCCCATGGCCAGAAATGAATTCTGGCCCGCTTCATAATCCGCGTCCCGCAGCGTGTCGCCGCCGATAAGGGAGTGGGTTTTCATGATGGCAAACTCAGCATCTGTCAACGGACCCGGCTTCAGCAACAGCCGGTCGGGTATGCCCACCTTGCCGATGTCATGCAGAGGGCTCGACAGGTAAATCTCATCCACAAAATGGCCCGTCATCGCTTCGGGATGGCGATTCCAACTGACCATTTCCTCTGCAATAATGCGCACATAACAACGAATACGTTCGAGGTGATCGCCGGTTTCCGCATCGCGGGATTCTGCAAGCCGCGCCAGACTGAACAGCGCCACTTCACGCGTCAGCTCCACCTGACGCGTGCGTTCCCGCACACGCACCTCAAGTTCACGACGATGCTGAAGAATCTCGTCCTGAAGTCGTTTCGTCTTAAAAGATGCACGCACCCGTGCCTCCAGCAGCACTCGGTCAAAAGGTTTAATCAGGAAATCGTCCGCACCAGCTTTGATGGCTTTCACGTTGGCTTCAGGATCGGATAAACCGGTAACTATGATAATGGGGATGTGCCGTGTGTCAGGGTTTTCCTTGAGGCGCTCCGTTACATCAAAGCCCGTCATTCCAGGCATCATCAGATCAAGCAGGATAATGTCCGGCGGTCGCGCCTCCACCTTTTCAAGGGCTTCTTCCCCGCTTTGAGCAACATCCACATCAAACCCAAGGGGCTTGATGAAACCCTTCAGCACCATGGTATTCTCAATGAGATCATCCACAACCAGGACAAGTCCCATACCACCGGTATTATTTTCCATGGCAGCGGCCTCCAACCTGATGTTCTCGCCTGTGTACCGTCAAGAACATTGTAAAAAAAAAGCCCTATATGCACCCTATAAATTGTACCACATAAACACTTTTTTTTCAAGGGATCACCCATGTCAAAAAAGCCCAGGAAGCCAAAACACTATTTTCTATCTTCTATGTATACTGTTTGCTACCCTTTTATGTATACATAGAACATACCTCTATTGCCCCATAAACTCCTGCAAAAAATCAAAAATGAGCCAGGCAAGATCTTTATCGTCAACGGTAATGTCCCAAACCCCATGCCCGGCATCGAATACGGGGTAATAGCGATAGGGTATCCCGTGGGTCTCACATTGCTCCACGATATTCTGTGCTGGCAAAAGAGAGATGCCCACGGTAAAATCCTGGGCACCGTGAACAATCATCATGGGCGGATCAGCAGGATCAAAGTCGTCAAGAAAACGATCTGCAGTACCCCACAAATCCACAATGGCCACAACCGATTCATCCACGCCAGGAGCATTGGAATCAGGCACGGGAAAGGCCTCGCCATCAGAAGAATACTGGCCCTGATCACTAATACCCGCTGCCATGGCAGTGATGGCCCCGGCACTGTCTCCGATGACCGCAATACGGTCGGGGTTCACAGCGTAGGACGCTGCATTTGCGCGTACATGGCGAATTGCTGCCTTTACATCCACTGTCGCTCCATGCACCGTAGACTCCAGTTCGGAGGCATCATAGGGGGGTGGCGCAGGCGGCTGATCTGCCATAAGGCGATAGTCTATAAGAAAACACACATATCCGGCGCTGGCAAGATCGTTTGCCAGTGCGAAGAGGTCCTCATCCTCCCGGCTCCCGCCTGTGAAACTGCCGCCATGCACCATCACAAGGGCAGGCCGTTGCTCTAAAGGACTGTCAGTAGGTTCCATCAAGTCAAAATAAAGTTCTTTCATCACATAGGCGGTATCCTGATCATCATATACATATCCATACCCATAAACCATCTCGCGGCTTAGGGACACATTGGGCGCCAACTTGGGGCAGGCAACCAGAAACATGGACATCACACACAAGACGAATAAGCCACCCCAAAAGCGCATACCTTTTAAATAGAGCAACTTGACTCCTTTCATACGCCCACGTGGGCACCATATCGTAACAAAGTGTACCACAAAAACCCGCATACATACCCACAACATTTTTGAGGCGCTACCGCCACACATTCCGCTTTGACACGGCAGATTCTACCCCTCAGCAAAAGATACAATGGAATCAGTCCTCTTGTTTTTCAGTCCGTCCTTTCAAATGAGGATATTTTTGCGCTAACTTATCTCCTGTAGTGTAGGCTATCTCCCTGTTGTTACTGTTTGTTGGAATCAAGGTTTATGTTACGACAGATACCGGTTTCATCAGAGACGGTGAAACAGGTCGCAATAGACGCTGGGTCTCTGTGGGTTTCAAGCGCCTTTCGTGCAGCATCTTCACAGGATTCCGCATCAAGGTCAATTTCCCAGATTACTTTATATTGTATGGGGCAGTTTTCCTTTCTGGTTGGTTGCGGATTGAATAAACAGAAAAGGGAGACATCCGGATAGGTGGACATCTCCCAAGATTGCAATGGTTCTTATGTGATGGCTTTATCTGGTACCATGAGGTACAGTATTTTGGAATGGTTCTTCGATTTGGAAGCGTTGTTAAGAAACCATATAACCGATATTGAGAGTAAGAAAGATGAAATACACAATTTATCTGATGCTGTTGAGCACTTGTTTACTTGCAGGATGTGATTCTAATTCTTCCCGTTCCGTTTTATGTGTAGCACCGCAGGGGGAGTTCAAGCCTGAATCGGAATCAGAAATTCTTGAAGAACTAAATAATCAAATTCCCTTCACTATTCCAGCAAAGCATTTTATGTCGAAGCAAAAGTCCAGTGGGCTTGTCGGGTGGGCAGTTGTTGACAATGAAGAACAGAAGGATATTGTCAAGGCAAAGTTGAAAAACTCCTCTACTCTTAAACTTCTACAAGTCGAAGCCATGACTCCTGAATTTGAAGAACCAATGAAACAACATAAGAAGTGAATGTTTTCAGCGAAGTTTTCGTGTGCAATGACCAAAACGTAATACACAATAGCATCACTCTGTCACATCTTCCTGTTGCACCACATCGCCAAATACAGCAAATTCAGTACAGTTGTAACTTGACAGGGTGTATCCATTAGGCTACAATAGAAGCATGATTGAGATTCATATTACACAGAACCAGTAGGAACAGATTATTATGGCCAAGACCAAAACAACCCGTTACGACGTTGCCGAACATCTTCGTACTCCTGAAGAGATGGCGGCTTATCTGCAGGCGTGTATGGAGGAAGCCGATGGTGATGCCGCCTTTATCGCCAAAGCACTGGGCAATATTACACGTGCAAAGGGGATGTCGCAGGTGGCACGTGATGCCGGTGTGTCACGAGAGAGCCTATACAAGGCGCTTTCCGGCGAACGCAATCC
>CAZBNU010000279.1:0-4767 GCA_964493075.1 uncultured Nitrospirales bacterium
TGTTGCAGAAGAGGCCGTTCGGTTGCGGCGGCAAAGGCGAATTAAATTGCCCGATGCCATCATTCTGGCTTCCGCAAAAGTCAGTAACGCCGTTCTTGTTACGCGTAATACCCGCGACTTTTCTGATGACGATCCTGCTGTTCGAATTCCTTATATGTTGTAATAAACCCTTCAGACCAAAATAATTCCTGTCGTGTAAGACACAGGAGAATTTCTTATGCCCCTTCGCCTTATACTTGCCGATATTGATGGGTGCATCTCGCCCGAAGAGTCCCGTGCCTGGGATGGCGCACTCTTTGAAGCATTTGCGCAACTCTCCCGTGCCGCTTCTGCCGGAACCGCGTCTATTCCGCCGTTGACCTTGTGTACCGGCAGACCTCAGCCCTATGTTGAAGCGCTCATGAAAATACTGGACATCCGGTACCCCGCCATCTGCGAGGCAGGCGCAGTCTTATACAGCCTGGAGGACAACTGTTCCCGCTTTGCCCCCGAGATTTCACAGGAGATGATTCTTGGGTTGCACAAACTGCGCGACCATATTGTCACGGAAATCCTGCCTGCCTTTCCGGGGCTGGTCTATCAGTTCGGCAAGGAAGCACAGATGTCCCTTTTCACCAAAACACCCGATTGTTTCGATCTGGTGACTGCGCGGGTACAGGCTTTTGCCGACACCATCCCGGGCCTTGAACTCGCCATCACACCCACCCACTATTACCTGAACATTGATTTCGTGGGCGTGACCAAGGGCGCCGCCATACAACGTCTGCTCGCGCAACTGGGCATGGGGAAAGAAGAAACCGCCGGTATCGGCGATACGATGGGCGATATTTCTATCCGCGAGGCGGTGGGCTTTTTTGCCTGTCCTGCAAATGCTGTTCCCGGAATCAAAGCCGTGGCGGATTATGTGTCGCCCTATCCTGACATCCGCGGCGTGCTGGATATTCTGAAATGCCCTGAAATTCAGGTGTCTTGATACCCTGTGCCCTGATCTTTTTTGAGAGTCCCCGTTACAGGTATACTATGGACATATTCTTCCTTACCGTAAACGCAAAGGATTTCTCTTATGATCCAGAACAATGCCAGTAGGCGCGACTTTCTTCAGGCTACCGCGATCGCAGTAGGCTGCGCCCTTACAGCAAATGGCGAGGCAGATGATATGGACACTCCGAAAACAGCAACCGCAGAACCAGAAACCAAATACTGGATGCACGGCATTGATGGCAATAAGCCGCAGGAAACAGCGCAGGCAATGCGCGACGCCGGGTTTAATGTAGTGGTGGCGGGCGGTGCTGCTGTTATTGAAGCAGTCAACAAGGCGGGCATGGAATCCTGGTTGTGCGGTGGCGGTTTCCCGCTGGTGCGTGATGAAGATGACGTTAAGGCCGTGGATATTCTGGGTGCGCCGCAGGTGTGGTTCGGTTCCGGATCGCCCAACTGCCCCGAAGTGCGCGACGCCTCCATTAAATCGTATCTGGAAATGGCAAAAACGGAAGGCATCAAGGGTATCCTCGTGGATGGATGCCGGTTCGCTTCCCCCGCGAGCGGGCTGATGCCTTTTTTGACGGATTTTTCTTCCCACTCAAACAACAAAGCGAATGAACTGGGCTTTGATTTCAGCCTGATGAAGCGGGATGTCACCCGGCTGCATAAAACCCTCACGGGCGTTGAGGACGCCGAACAACGATCCCTTGCCTGGCTCACCACTCCCATAGGCATCAGCGAATGGCTGGTGGAGCATCCGGGCATCGTCGAATGGCTGCGATTCCGTCGCGCCTGTTCCACGGAGCATTTCATGACTCTGGCCGAAATTATTCATGGCGCAGGATTGCGCATGGGCGTATATATCTTCTCCCCGTGCATTGCGCCGCTGGTGGGCCAGTCCTACGAAGACCTGCGCGCTTTCGTGGATGTGTTTGCTCCCATGATCTACCGTAACTATCCCGACCATCCCGGGCCGGCCTGCCTGAACTGGGAGTTGACCGAAATTCCCAAAGAACTTGGACTGGCGGGAACACCGGACGAACAGGCGGTCATGAGGATGATTCTGGCCTGGACGGGATTTGCCGACTTACAGGTGGAACACACCATCGCCGCTGTGGAGAAGGCGCTGCCGCCGGAAGCGGTGGGACGGGAAACAGAACGTGCCCGCGACCTTATCGGCGGCAAGGAACTGGCCCCCATCATTTATATTGATGATCCGGAAATGGCGACCACGGCGCAGTCGGTGCGTGACGCAGGCGCGGACGGCGTCAATTTCTTTGTGTACAAGGAGAACTGGGCGGACATGGTACGCCCTGCTTTTGCATAACTGTTACCACAAACTTTCATCGTTTTCAGGAAAGGAAACATAAGATGATCAACAATTTCGCTTCAAGAAAATGCCTGTTACTGACTGCCCTGACGCTGCTGTTCGTAATGCCCCTCGCCATTGCAGCCTCTACCACCGAACCCGTAGCAAGACCCGACGACTGGTGGCAGCAACGCAACACCGCAGTAAATGAACGGGTCAAGCAGGGCAATGTGGACCTGCTCATGATTGGCGATTCCATCACACACGGGTGGGACGGCAAGGGACAGCCCGTATGGGATCAGTATTATGCCACGCGAAACGCCGTGAACATGGGCTTCTCCGGCGACCGTACCCAGCATGTGCTTTATCGCCTTGAAAACGGACACCTCGAAGGCATCAGCCCGAAGCTTGCCGTGATCATGATTGGCACCAATAACCACCGGGACAACACCGCGGCGGAAATCGCGGAAGGAGTGAACGCCATCGTCGCCAAACTACGGGGCACCCTACCGGATATGCACGTGCTGTTGCTCGCCATTTTCCCGCGCACCGATGTAGGTGAAGACATCCAACAGAAATTGGCGGAGGTGAATACCCTGATTTCGAAAACCGCCGATGCCGATCCCATGGTGGAGTTTCTCGACATCAACCGCGTCTTTCTTGACCGTACCGGTGCGCTTATGGTTGAAGAAACCATGCCCGACAAACTGCACCCGAATCTTCGCGGTTATGAACTCTGGGCGCATGCTGTAGAACCGACGATAGCGCGCCTGTTGGGAGAAACCCAGTGGACGCCCCTGTTCAACGGCACAGATATGACGGGTTGGCAGCAGATTGGCGGCGAGGCGGAAACTTGGGGCGTGACAGATGGCCTGCTCTTCACTGATGGCGAAGGCGGCGGTTGGCTGGCCACCACCCGCGAGTTTTCGGACTTCGAACTGGAACTGGAATTCAACGTGCCGCCCGCCGGCAACAGCGGTGTCTTTGTCCGTGCACCTCTTGGTGGGAATCCTGCTTTTGAAGGACTGGAAATCCAGGTACTTGATGATGCCGCCCCGGAGTATGCGGAAATTAAGCCCTACCAATACTGTGGCTCCGTGTATTCGCTCTTCCCGCCATCCACCCGCGCCTCCAAACCTGCCGGCGAATGGCAGAAAATGTATATCCGCTACGAAGGCAGCAAAATTCAGGTTAAACTGAACGACACCGAAATCGTAAACGGCGACATCGCCGAATTCAAAGACAAGCCCGACCACCCCGGCACCAACCGCACCCACGGGTTTATCGGCATGCAGAACCACAGTTCCCATCTGGATTACCGCAACATCAAGATCAGGGAATTGCCGATAGCGGGCGAGTAGTTTTTTGTGGGGGTAGGATGGGTAGGATAAGTAGGACGTGTAGGACAGGTGATGTATCACCGTCAAGAACTGTCCTACTCGTCCTACCCGTCCTACTTATCCTATAGAATACTGCAGGAGTTACTATGGGCGATTCACAAAACAAGCAGAACCCAAAGATGGATCGCACCTTGCGTCCAAGCGGTGGATATCGCTCGTTGCGGTCTTTCCAGATGGCGGAAATTATTTTTGACGCCACGGTAGCCTTCTGCGACAGCCAACGGGACATGACTCCACGGTATCGTGAACAAATGGTACAGGCGGCACGCAGTGGTCGCCAGAATATTGCCGAAGGCAGTTGTGCAGGAGCAGCATCCGCAAAATCGGAGATATTTCTAACCAATGTAGCACGTGGCAGTCTGGAGGAGTTGCTGCTGGATTATGAGGACTACCTGCGACACCATAATATGGCGCAATGGGATAAGGATAATGGTGAGGCGCGGGCTGTTCGACAGTCCCACAAGGCACATAATTTTTCCATTGCTTCTTATGCAAAATGGCTGGACTCCGGTAAGTCTGAAATAGTGACAAACACCCTGATTTGTTTATGTAATCAGGCAATATACCTGCTGAAACGGCAGGTTGCCGCATTGGAAACAAAACTACTCGAACAGGGAGGCTACAGTGAGCAACTTCATGTCGCACGCGTTACCAGACGAGATGAACAACGCGCTGCAACACAAACACCAGAATGTCCGGATTGCGGTAAGCCCATGATACTGCGCACTGCCAGACAGGGAAAACAGACAGGCAAGAAATTCTGGGGATGTTCGACATTTCCGAAGTGCCGCGGTACACGAAATATTGAGGGAGAGTAGGATATGTAGGACGTGTAGGACCAGTAGGACTGGCAATACATCACCCCTCAACAAATCGTCCTACCCGTCCTACTTATCCTACCCGTCCAACCACAACCACCAAACCACACCCCACTACACACCAAAACCCACCACCCCCGCTACATGGGATAATTCGCTATCATGCCCAGCGGCAGATTATCCGCCAGGGAGAGCACCTGGAAGAAATCTGGTACTTGACTGCCCATATTAAAATCTCTGGCAACACAGGAACCCGCCA
>CAZBNU010000280.1:0-4746 GCA_964493075.1 uncultured Nitrospirales bacterium
GGTTTCTTCGTGGGTGATGGGGTAGGCGGCGCTTTCACAGGCGACCACGGCTTTGCCTGCCGCCATGGCGTTGAGCATCTTGATGGGGTAGCCGGACCAGGACACGCGCGGCGCGGCGAACACGGCATCCTGGGCGAGGAACCGGTGCAGCGCGTCGAATCCCATGATGGGCGCTATTTCTGCAGGGAGTCCTTTTGCTTTTTCTGCGGTGGCAATGATCAGGCGCGTTTCGGGGCGTTTGTTGCGCACCAGTTTCATGGCCTCGAAGAGCAAGGGCAGATTCTGGTAGGCGTCGAGATTGCCTGTGTAAATAACCGGTGGCGTGCCGTCACTTTTCAATTCCGCCGGTTCAAAGCGGTGCGCGTCAATGGGCGGCGGCACAATCTTGACCTGGTCCTGTTCGCATCCCCGTACCACGAGGTGTCCGGCAAGGCGGCGATGGGGCGCAATGACCACATCGGCACGGCGCGGAAAGGTACGGTCAAGAAAGCGTCCGATTTCTTCGGTAATCAGCGGGTTATTGAAAAAGTGCGGGAGTTCGTCGGACATGGCGTTGTGAGCGAAGTAGATGATGGGACGTTTGCGCGCCAGCAACGCCGCGAACAGGGCTTCGTAGTTGTGGGCACACACCACCTGGATATGATTCTTTTCGATGACCCGGCGCAACGCCCAGGTGAGGGTAATATCCTGGAAGGGCTTCGCAATGGACGGGCCCGGCGCGGTTTTGGTAGCGAAGGGGATGCGCGGCGCACGATGAATCCGCAGCCCGCTGTGGTCGGTGCCTACGCCATAGCCGTAGACGACGAGATGCACCTCGTGCCCGGCGCTCTGCAGGCATTGCGCGGTGTTCCGCATGAACACCTGGCTGCCCTGCGGCGCAGGATAGGGACATGCACCCACCATGGCTATTCTCAAACTCATTCAAAATACCCCAGGTTACGCATTCGTTCTTCCAGAATGGATTGCTGCCGGTTAGTGTACTGTTTTTCTGCGGAAGGTGTCCAATCGTTCCCGTCCATGGCCGGCGACGGTACGGCGAGGTGTTGCAGTACCGTGGGCGCGATGTCCAACAGGGACGGCGTTTTGCAGTTGATGGGACGGTTCGTTATCAGCAGCGCGGGGTTGCGATGGACGCCGCTGTTGCCTTGTTCCTTGCCGCCGGGCCATTTGGATGGATGCAGGGTTTCGATGGCGGTGCCGATTTGGGGGACAAGAATGTCCCCGCTCCGAGTGCAGGAATAGCGGTAGCCGTCCTTCCATGCGAGTTCGATGATGATGTCGGGCGCGCGGTTTGTCCAGGGGCCGGAATAGATGGTTTCACGGGGCAGGGCGCGGGATATGGGGGGAAAGGTTTCGAGAAGGGCACAGAGTTCTTCAACCGTTTCTGTATACTTCTTTTCGGGTACGATGCCTTGGGGTTCACGGTTTTCGAGATTGATGCGCACCGACGGGAAGTAGTCCAGTTCGTCGGACCAGGCGCGGGTCTGCTGCCAGTCAATGCCGCCGAACCGGGACCGGCTTTCGGCGCGGGCGGCCATGGTCTGAAAGCGACGGAAGAGTGCGCCCCGTCCTTTTGCCGGCAGCCAGCGTAATGCCATTTTTTTCAGCAGTGAGTCTGATGCAGCGCTGTGACGCAACCAGCCGTGTTCGGCGAGGAAATTGTTCAGGTGGACGGTCTCGATGCCTGCGCCGCCGAAACCGTGATCTGAAACTATCAGTACCAGCGTATCCTCACCGGCGGCGGCCACCAGCCTGCCCACCGTCGCGTCAAGATGTTCGTAAATGCTGCGGATGGGATGTTGCGGTTCCGTAGTGTCAGCGGTTCTGCGCGGCGACTGCTCATCTTCCAGCGGCCAGAAATGATGGGATACCGTGTCCGCCTCACCGAAGACCACCATGAAAAAATCCCACGGTTCGTCTTTCAGTAAACGGCAGGCGATGTCCGTTTTTTCCTGTATCGTTTCTTCAAGCAGGCGGAACGCTTTCCCGTACCAGTCCGGGGTAATGCGATGTTCCTGAAAGGGCGCGAACCGCCAGCCACGCACACGGGGCCATGCGTCTTGCGGGTAAACAAAAGAACGGTCTGTGGTGTCGGACACGGGCGAATCAAAACCGGACACGAAAATGCCGTTCACCGGTTCCGGTGGATAGGTTCCCGGTACGCCCAGCACACAGACCCGCTTCCCGGCATCGGAGAGGATGTTCCAGAGGGCCGGCACTTTCCGGTCGCTGCTGTTCAAAAAACGAATGGCATACTCGCCGGGTATCATTTCGGTAAAGTCCGTGATGCCGTGCCTGCCGGGATTCACGCCGGTGACACAAGTGGTCCACGCGGGAAAGGTGACCGGCGGCGTAACGCCCTGCAAGGGTGAGAATGTGCCCTGTGCTGTCAATGCCTGTAAATGGGGCAGCCGCCCCTCTTTCATCCATCGGGCAGTCAGTTCCGGATCAGCGCCGTCAAGGCCTATGAGTAGTACACGTGTCATGGGGGGATTGTATCATGTCCGGAATTTTTTAACGCAAAGACGCGGAGATGCGAAGATGCGAAGACGCGGAGTACGCTGTCCCCGCTTTTTTTGCGGCTTTAACACACACGCCCGAAAAAATTGGGGACAGTTCCGTCGCCAGGACTTTTCCGAGAGAAACAAATTTCGCATTAAATCAGGCAACCTACTATACCCACCGTTTATATTTGAAATTGCGACGGGAACAGTCCCCATTTTTTCTTTATTAACGCGGTGGGGATGCGAAGACGCGGAGTACGCAATCGGTGCACTTCGGAGATAAGGCGTCAGGCGATTGCAATCATGAGGGTAATCAGCGAAATGATGATACCCATGATGCCATTGCGATAGATATTACTGTCAGTCACTGCTGTTTCGAAGAATTTGCGTATCTTTGCGGTGTTGGAATAGGTGCGCAGCAGGTCACGTAGTTTGAAGTTTACTTCGTGTCCCATGGTCATCCAGAACTTGCCTTCCTCGAAGGTGGGCTGCACTGCCGGGTCCTGGGGCAGGGGAATGAACCCCACCA
The DNA here is from genome assembly GCA_964493075.1 of uncultured Nitrospirales bacterium. Classification (GTDB taxonomy): domain Bacteria; phylum Hydrogenedentota; class Hydrogenedentia; order Hydrogenedentales; family CAITNO01; genus SLFT01. Next base: position 3,034 of record CAZBNU010000280.1, read on the forward strand.
TATACACCCGTCCCGCGGATTGGAGTATGTGATCAATCTTCTCGAAACGCCAGCTGACAGCGCCGGTGTATTTGTCCTCGTAGCGTTCGATGTCCAGTTCTGCCGTGTGATACACCACGCCGCCGAAACCTTCGGGCACTTCAAAGGGGACCATCTCCTCCAAAGGCGGCAAGTCCTGACCGAGGATGGCGATGGCAGGGCGTAGCTGGCGGTAGCGGTCAAGTGCAGGCACACCCATCTGTAATTCCACACGATCGCCGAAAACGCCTTCAAAGCGGAACCACAACGCAGGCGCCTCCACACGCGCCTGATGAAATCCAATGTGGCCTTTTTCCGGCACTTCGATTCTATGTGCCGTTTGGGCGTCTCTGAAGCCGCCGTCTATGACCACTGGCTGGAAGTCCCAGGGCGTGGCAGCAACGGCACAGGGCGCAAGCATCGCGAACAACGCAACGCAAACCGAAATCTGTGCTATGTATTTTGTCATGACTATTCGTCCTTATATAATCTGGTTCGGAGACGGAATCACCGGAAACCAACCTGCTTCATTGTACCCGCTTTGCAAAGCAAATAGCATCTTTAGCGAAGATGCTGCTCGCAACCTGGGGGTAACACAATTGATTTGTGGGTTGTGGGACTTATGGGAGGCATGGGACTTATGCATCTTACCATAGCCGCTAGTTCTTCCATTTACGTTGTACTATCCAATAACTTGGAAATAAGTTTCATTTCGTAAAAGTGGCATCCGGCCGTATTACAACAAAGAGGCAGGGATGCCTGTTCTACATTGTTGGCAAACCTTCTTTCTGTTGCAAGTTGCGTTTATGACCGCTCTACGGGTAGGATACGCACATTGTTTTGGCATCTATTAAAAGCAGAACCTTAACGGAATAGAAATCTTCCATGTCCGATACTATAACCGATACCCAATCTACAGTCGACGCAACCGGCACTGATGTGCTGAGTGCGGAAGCGTTGCGTCTGAAACTGGAGGAATTTGAGGGACCCTTCGAGGTGCTTCTGTACCTGATCAAGGAACAGGAGATCGACATCTTCGACATTCCCATTCTCCAGATCACAGAGCAATATCTACAATTCCTGGATGTGCTGCGGCTGGAGCAGATTGATGTGGCAGGCGATTTTCTTGTTCTTGCCGCCACACTCATCCAGATTAAGTCACGCATGATCCTGCCGATTGAAATTGATCAGGATGAGGAAGAGGAGATTGAGGAGGAAGACCCGCGCCTTGAACTGGTGGTGAAACTGCTGGAATACCGCAAGTATCGTGACCTGGCAAAACTGCTGGGCGACCGGGAGGAACAGCAGTCCGACATGTTTGGCCGCCGTGTGAAACCTTCTTACGAGCCGGGAGATGAGGAGGAAGAGGATTTCATCGAGGTCAGCCTGTACGATCTGACCCGGGCGGTGCGCGCCATGCTGCGCTTTCTTATGGGTGAGGCATCGCACCGCGTTTTTCTCGAAAGCGCTTCGGTGGACGATAAAATCGCACACATCGAAACTCTGCTTGAAACAGCGGAGAGCGTCGCCTGGTCGCAATTAACCAGCGAATGTGAAAATCCCCTTGAGCAAGTGTGCTGTCTGCTTGCCATCCTCGAGTTGTGCCGCATGTACCGTATTCGTGCTCATCAGCACGGCGCTTTCAGCGAGATACGCCTGTTCGCCCGAAAGGATGAGGCGCGACCGGACGAGTAG
>CAZBNU010000281.1:0-4743 GCA_964493075.1 uncultured Nitrospirales bacterium
AATATTTGATACCAACAGGAAAAACAACCCATAATAAGGGCTGTTTCGGGAGTTCTACTATCAGGAGAATAAAATGGGACTACATTTTTACAGTGGATTGGCATGTTGTATGGTTTTATCGTTGCTATCGGGGGTGGCATCGTGTGCGCCCATGGAAACAGCGGTTGAAGGCCACGTGTTTTATTACGGCTGGTACGGTAACCCGGAAACGGATGGCAACTGGCGACAATGGAATCATCAGATTGTTTTACGCGGGGGCGGAGGAGACAACCACAAGCCGCCGGAGGATATTGGCGCCAATTTCTATCCCGCAGACGGCCTATACAGCAGCAACAGCCGGGATGATGTGGATCGACAGATGCGTCAGTTGAAGCAGGCAGGTTGCGGTGTGGTGGCGGCAACCTGGTGGGGCATCAACGATTATTCCAACACGTCGCTGGAAGTGCTGTTCGATGTCGCGGCGGAACATGATGTCAAGGTCTGTTTCCATATCGAACCTTTTCCGGGACGCAGCGCTGCAACAGTGCGTGAAGCGTTGGTGTATCTCCTCGACAAGTATGGTGAACATCCGGCCTTGTATCGTTGCGCGGCGAAAAACGACCTGCCCATGATTTACATCTACGATTCCTACCTGATTCGGGCAACGGAATGGGCGACCCTGTTCAAACCGGACGGCGCAATCACAGTTCGTAATACGGAATATGATGTGGCCGCTATCGGGTTGTGGGTCAAGGAAAAAGAGGAAAAATTTATGCTCGAAGGCGGGTTTGACGGTTTCTATACCTACTTTGCTTCCGATGGCTTCACCTACGGGTGTACGCCCAAGAACTGGCCCCATCTTGCGGCCTGGGCGAAGAAACACGACTTGTTGTTTATTCCCAGTGTAGCGCCAGGGTATGTGGATACTCGCATTCGTCCGTGGAACGACAGGAACACCCGTGATCGCGAAAATGGCGCATATTACGACCGTATGTTTGAGGCAGCGTTGGCAATTAACGTGCCTATTATCAGCATTACCTCTTTCAATGAATGGCATGAGGGCACCCAGATTGAGCCTGCCATGCCGAAAAAGATAGAGGGGTATGTTTATGAAGATTATGGCGAAAAAGCGCCTGAGTATTATCTTGAACGAACCCATTATTGGCTAACAGAATCAAACAAAAAGGAATAGAACGTGGAAGCAATTACTACTGCGCTGATACTGCTTATCAGCATAAATAACAATGAAATTATCTTGCGGGCAAACGATGCGCCTGTGTTTGTCTACCAATACAATGAGGTGCCAAAAAAACCTTATTTGAAGGAATGGTACACGCCGAACGGCGTCAATGTGCTGCGTGATGCGCCCCATGACCACTTGCACCACCACGGCATGATGTTTGCCCTCACGGTGGATGGCGTCAGTTATTGGGAGGAAACGGACCGCGGCGGTTACCAGATACATCAGGGTATTTCAGGCGTGCAGGTTGCTCCGGAAGCAGGTGCGCTGGGCGTTGGATTCGAGGAAGACCTGATCCTGCGCGCCCCTGACTCCGAAAAGGTGACGCTGAAGGAACATCGCGGTGTTTACCATTCCCCGCTATCCAATGAAAAGGTGCGCGTGTTGACTTGGCAGTCGGTCATGACGACGGCATCCGATGAACCCGCCGCCATTTCAGGTTCCATCTATTACGGGCTGGGCATGCGCTTCCCGGAATTCATGGACAAGGTTGGCACGTTCATCATGGCGGATGACAAGACCGGGGAATACAAGGAAGGTATTCACACCATGGCGCAGGCATCCTGGTGCGCCTATACGGTGGATAACGAAGAAACGCCCATTACCATCGCCATGTTCAATGGTCCGGACAATCCACGGCCTGCCGTATGGTTCACCATGCTGATGCCTTTTTCCTATATTTCCGCCACCCTTGATTTGAGCCGCAACCCGATGACCCTGGAAAGCGGCGAGGAACTCGCCCTGTGCTATGGCGTTGCCGCATGGGATACGGTTGTGGATAAAACTGAAATTGAAGCAATGTATACAGCATGGCTGGAATCAATAAAGAAATAAACCCCTTTTAAGGGAAAGGAGATACAAAATGTCGAACAATGAAATGAGCAGGCGTTCTTTTCTTGGAAATGCTGCGGCGACGGGTGCTGTGGCGGCAGGGATTATGACGGCGTCGCGGCGCGCGGTTGCTGCCAACGACAAACTCGGCGTGGGCGTCATCGGTACTGGCGGAAGGGGCAACAGCCATCTGCAGGCAATGAAGCATATCCAGAAGAATGACAAGACCGTAGAGATTCGCGCCGTGTGTGACGTATACCGTCCGCGCATGGAACGGGCAGCAAAGGAATACGGTGCAAAAGGCTACATGGACTACCGGGAACTGTTGGCGGACCCGGCGATAGACATCGTCACCATTGCCACGCCTGATCACCATCACGGCTACCAGGCGATGGACGCGATTGAAGCGGGCAAGAGCGTGTACTGTGAAAAACCGGTCACCCATTGGCGGCAGTTTGAACTGACCAAGCAACTCGCCAAAAAGGCAAAGGAAAGCGGTTGTGTGTTCCAGTGCGGCACCCAGGGCATGTCCGACTCCGCATGGAAGCAGATTGGCCAACTGGTGCGCGAGGGGCTTATCGGCCAGCCCATCCACGCGGAATGCGGTTTCTTCCGCGTAGGGGATTGGGGCGAAGCGGGCATGCCCATTGACGATCCGAATGCCAAGCCCGGTCCGGACCTCAACTGGGAGGCGTTTCTTGGTGATTCCCCCAAGCGTGACTTTGACGTGAGCCGTTTCTTCCGGTGGCGCATGTATGAAGACTATGCGGGCGGGCCCTGCACCGACTTGTTCCCGCACACGCTGACGCCTGTCATGCACATGATGAACGCCGGGCTTCCGTCCATGGCCGTGGCAACAGGCGGCATGTTCCGCTACACCGAGCGCGAAGTGCCGGACACCTTCAACATGCTCATTGATTTCCCGGAGAAATATACCATCGCCGTACTGGGCACCCAGGGCAATGATTTTCAGGCCACCGAAGTGCGCGGCTCCGCAGCGCGTATCCCGGTAATCCGTGGCTGGGAAGGTGCGCTTACCGTTCGCAACAACCAGATTGAATTTATTCCCGCCCACGGTAACGACAAGAAGGCGTATACCATCGAAATCGAGAAGGGCGAGAATCTGCTGCACCATTTCCAGGAATTCGTGGAATGCAGCCGCAACAAAGACCCCAACACCAGCAGCCCCATGCAGCTCGCCTATCATGTGCAGACGGCGCTGATTATGTCCTACCTGTCCCTGCGCGAGGGCAAGGTAGCGAAGTTTGATGCAGAAAAGGAAGCAATTATTTTGTAGAAGCTGTGTGTAGGATGGGTAGGATAGGTAGGACGTGTAGGACAGTTCGATGCTGCCAGCCGTCTTACCCGTCCTACACGTCCTACCTATCCTACAATAAAACCCAAGCATGACCCCTCCCAAGAACACCTTTTCGCTGCCTTTAGGCGACCAGCCTCTTGTTGCCGCACGGTTCCTGTCCCGGCCCAACCGTTTCCTTGTCCTCTGTGAAGGGGAAGAATGCGGACCTGTGAAAGCCTTTCTTCCCAATCCGGGACGCTTGCAGGAACTATTATTTCCCAATGTGTCGCTATACTTGATACAAAATGGCAATACGAAAAGCGACCGGGCAACGGACTATACGGTACTGGCTGTGGAACGCGACGGACAACCGGTGCTGCTGCATACCCACTGGTGCAATATTATGGCGCGGCAACTGTTGGACGCAGGGCTTGTGCCGGGACTTGAAACGGCACGGGTGCTGCGGCAGGAGGTCAAGGTGGGACATAGTCGTTTCGATTTTCTGCTGGAAGACGCGCACGGCCCCCTGTACGTGGAAGTGAAATCTTGTACCTTATTCGGCAACGGCGCTGCCATGTTTCCCGATGCCGTCACCGCGCGGGGACGGCGTCACCTGCTGGAACTCCACGAAATTGCAGAAAGCGGGAAGGCGCGCTGCGCTGTCTTGTTCATAGTGCAAACCGACCGGGCAACCTGCTTCATGCCGGACTACCATACCGACCCGGAGTTTGCAGACGCCATGCTGGCGGTACGTCAGCATGTTCCCATTATTCCGTTACCGGTGGTTTGGGATAAACATCTGAATTACCGGATTGCCGGAAAACCGCTGCCCATCCCCTGGGACTACATCGAAAAAGAAAATCAGGACCGTGGCGCTTACCTTTTGTTGTTACAATTGAAAAAGAAGCAGGTCATACCGGTTGGTTCTCTTGGTACCCTTGACTTCACTCCCGGCTGGTATATTTATGTGGGTTCCGCCATGAACGGGTTGAAAGCACGTCTCGCCCGTCACACGCGCAAGCACAAAAACAAACACTGGCACATTGACTATCTGCGCGATGTTGCCGATACCGTGGAATGTCTGCCTATCCGCGCTTCAAAACGCTTGGAATGCGACCTCAGTAAAACCTTGGCCCATCACTGTACGGAGTCTGTTCCTAACTTCGGCTGTACTGATTGCAATTGCAATTCCCATCTGTTCTACCAGAAAGACAACCCGCTGGATATCCCCCGATTTCATGAAGTCGTGCAGCGTTTTCGTATGGCAACACCGAAACCACAGCGATAAGTTAAACTATCTTTATTGAACCGACTCCAGAACAATATCATCAATATAAAATGTTTGTTTGTCGGTCGCCATGCTGGAGACACCGAACCAGGTCAAACGCTGGAAAGC
>CAZBNU010000282.1:0-4724 GCA_964493075.1 uncultured Nitrospirales bacterium
TTGTCACGATGCAACCCGCCCACCGCCAATGTTACACGCACCCGTGGCGGAGCATGACGAATCCCATCCTTCACCTGAATAAAAGCGGTACGGCCATCGCCCTTCTCAAATTCTCCAATGACCTCAAGCCCCTTGCCGTCAAAAACAGAAACCCCGTCCCCCTGCCTAAGCCGGGCAACACGAATCGCGTGATGCGCCTCTTCCCCTGTCAATTCGATATGTGACGCTTCTGCATCAATGAATTCCGAATAAAAACGATGTAAATGTGACATAAAAATGCACTCTTAGCGGTTAAGCCCTGCTATTTTCATCTAACGCAGGCGTTGCCCGCAACCCAGTTTAGCATCGTCATTGCGAGGGACGAAGCAATCTGATGTCACAGAAGGACTATCCTGAAAAAGAGATTGCTTCGTCCCTCGCAATGACGGCACAAAAGATCTTTTTATTGATCGCAGTTTCGATCCTATAAGGCAGTAATAAATAAAAAGAGGGCAACCGTTATAGATTACCCTCTACTTTTTCGTTTGCTATCTATCACGTCTGCCCATCGGCGGCCGGGGCAGAGGCTTTTATTTTGAGTTCTTTTTCCATCTTGGTGCCTTCCTTCAGTATCACAATGGAGGCCAGGCTGTACTCGTCTTCAACCGCTGTAATCTCTATGCGGCCAACGGTGTTCTGTCGGTGTGCGATGATGCGTCCGCCCACTTCGATGGGTTCGCCTTCGGTGAATACATCATAGCGCTGGCCCAGCGCCACGCCATGCTTACGACCAATGTTAACCATGACAACGCCATCATCGGTGACATCCGCAACCAGCCCTTTCAATTCCTGGCTGTCTGCCGTATCGGCAAGAACACGCTCAGCAACAGTGCGCGCCACATCGCTGAGTTTGTTCACATCCACCGGCTGGGACACCTGCATGGCAAGCGCCGTGGTTTCCGTATCCACAAGCCGCAGATACAGGGTGAGATCAGCGCCCACCTGTGCATAATCCACAAAGCCGAGGTAGCGTGCGGAAAGAACACGTCCAAGCACCTGCTGTGTATTGGGATCGGCGAGTTCTGAAGAACCTAATTCCAATTCCTGCAGCAGCTGGTCCAGCATGGTGCGTTCCAGCACTTGCACCCGAGGATCGGCCTGCAGCCGGGACTCCATGTCCCGTTGCAACGCCACATCCGTGCCAGCGCGTTCAAAAAATACCGTGCTCTTGCCCGGTAACAACGCCAGCGTCAGCGGACGGGTGGACCAGGTGTCTTTGGGCGTATCAAGTCCCGCCGCTTTCAATTCCTTGTACCGCTCCGACAACGACTGGATTTGGGCGCGGATGAGTTCCTGACGTTTGAGGTCGTTAGCTTCTTCAAGTTCGCCGCGCACCTGCTGGAGCAACATGCCGATGAGGTCGTCATTGCTTATCTGCTGCGCCTGTACCAGCAATTCCTGTGCCTCTTCCAGATTGCCCTGTTCCCGCTGTGCCGCTGCCTCATTGCTCAACGGTTTTATCCCGTAGGCATCTATCTCGCGGGCAACCTGATAATCATTGATGGCGCCGTCAATATCGCCCTGGTGGTGCTTAATCCGGCCACGGCTGTTCGCTGCTTCCGCCGCCTGCCAGGGACGTTCAGCCTTATCCACGTCAACGCTGCTTATTGCGGCGGCGGCTTCATCAACCTTGCCTGAACGGGCCAAGGCTTCCGCCTTGATGGACGCGGCATACGGGTCGTCGCCCGCCAGGTCAGCCTGCTTTATCGCTTCCTCAAAATCGCCCCGTTCAAGTGCCACTTTTGCGAGACCAGTATGGGATTCCAGACTGCCAAATTCTTTTTCGGCTTCATCCAGTTTGCCTTCACCGGCAAGAATGAAACCGCGCAACTCCCGTGTCGCCGGATCATCGCTTTCTGCGGCGGCTTCATTCGCGACTTCAAGGGCTTCCTCGCGCCGCTTTCGAAACAGGTTTTCCGCAATTTCAGTGAGCAGCGAGGACGGCGAAAGTCCGTCACCTGCCAGCACGTGATCAATGCGACGGCCCTGGGGAGTTTCCACAAATAAGGTGATGGGATACTGCCGAACTGTTTCAAGCCAATCGCCATTTTCAAGCTTGCTGGCGTCCACAACGTGGTACCGAATCCCCAGTCGTTTCGCAAAACTTTGCAGTTGTGCTTCATCCTGTTCAATCCCCAGAGCAATCACCTGAAATTCCTCGCGGCCATATCGCATCTGGAGCCCCTGCAGTTTTGCCGCAAGTTCTTCACCCGTATTGGGTGCAAAGCAATATACCACCAACAGGACTGGATTCGTGGCAATAATCGCACTGAGGTCGACTTTTTCTCCCGCAATATCCACCGCCTGGATATTGGGCGTCGGTTCATGACGGGCCAAATCGCCTGCAGCATCCAAGCCTGCCACCAGCAGACCGGCCATCACCATAACTGTTACAAATCTCGTTTTCTTGTTCACAATCTTTCCCTCGCATTCCTGTTTCTGGCGTTTCGTATCGCCAGAAGGTTGCAAATACCCATCAATGAAATTACCAGATACGTTAACATTATATCATCAAACATCCGCCTATGTGAATATCATGGTACAAAGTATTTACCGTATACTCCAATTCGATCTGAATATGCCTCGGGCCATGGGTTTTCATAAACTTTCTGGTAGCATGAAAAGTTGAAGGGAATATCCGCAGTTTGATAGTGTTGTAGCCAGTCAGGGCAAGACTACTGCGACATCTGCAGAGGGCATCCGAATATCTTTCCCGAAAAGTTTGTTTACCTAACAGTCTATTTTGTATCAATGGGGTATACGGATTTCTTAATGGGGTCATCTGTTTTTTTTGTTGAAACTGCCTGAAGGAGCAACTTATGAGTGACACACTAGCGTCGAAATTGATTAGCGGCAATCAGGCGGTGGCCCTGGCAGCCACCCATCTTGGTGTTTCTCTAGGAACAGGCTACCCTGGAACACCCTCTACAGAAATACTTGAAAACTTCTCGCTTCTGGGCGGACGTGCCCAATGGGCGCCCAACGAAAAAGTCGCCCTGGAAGTCGGCATCGGCGTTGCCTATGGCGGTGCGCGCGCTTTGGTCACCATGAAGCATGTGGGGGTGAACGTAGCCGCGGACCCCTTGTTTACGGTGGCTTATACAGGCGTTCGCGGCGGGTTGGTGCTGGTTTCCGCTGACGACCCCGGCATGGCGTCCAGCCAGAACGAACAGGATAATCGTCGTTACGCCAAGGCGGCAAGCGTGATGATGCTTGAGCCTGCCGACGCACAGGAAGCCTATGACTTTTTGTTTGACGCCTTTACCCTCTCTGAAAACTGGGGGCTTCCGGTGCTGTTTCGCATGACGACCCGCGTATGCCATTCCAAAGGACTAGTCACACCGCGCACCCCCGCGCCTTCCACCAAAGCACCCCATTTCGTTCGTGATATGCAGTCTTATGTGATGATTCCCGGATTTGCGCGGCCCGCCCACCGCAGAATGCGCGAAAAGATTGCCAAGATTACCGACTGGAATGAACAGTCCCATTTGAACAGGATTTACGAAGGCAACAAATCACTGGGGATCATTACGTCCAGCGTGGCGTTTCTCCATGCAAGGGAAGCAGCGCCTGAGGCGTCCATCCTGAAACTCGGGATGACCTACCCCTTGCCCATACATCTCATACGGGAGTTTGCGAAATCTGTGGACCGCTGTCTCGTTATTGAAGAGAATGACCCCTACCTGGTGGAATCCCTTCGCACCGAAGGCATCGCCTGCGAAGGTAAATTGGATATGTACCGCTTCGACGAGCTGAATGTAACACGGGTTCGGCGCATCATTAACGGCGAGAACAACCGAGAGCCCTCTGTGCCCAAGGGCAAGCCCCCCCAATTGTGCCAGGGATGTCCCCACCGCATTGCTTTTGCGGTAATGAAAAAACTGGACTGCATCATCGCTGGCGATATTGGCTGTTATACGCTCAGTGTACTGCCGCCATTCGAAACTATGGACAGCTGTGTTTGCATGGGTGCGAGCATTGGCGTGGGGCTGGGACTGCGGCACACGCTGCCCGACGAAGAAGCACGGCGTGTGGTCAGTGTTATCGGTGACAGCACGTTTATGCACAGCGGCCTGACCGGGGTTGTGGACATGGTGTACAATCCGCCCAAAACCGGACACGTCATTGTGATTCTCGATAATGGCACCACCGCCATGACCGGCATGCAGGAGCATCCAGGCACAGGCCGAAAACTTGACCACTCCGGCACGAACCAGGTAAAACCCGAAGATGTTGCACGCGCCATGGGTGTGCAGAATGTACACGTACTTGAAAATGCAGCCGCTTTTGCGGATACCCTGAAAGAAGGTCTGGCCAAGGATGAATTGACCCTGATTATCCTCCGAAAACTTTGCAGCCTTGCCGCACCAAAACTGAAGCAGTACGAAGAAGCAACGAAAGAGAAGCCATGAACAACGCCAATAAAATCACCAATATTGTTATCGCCGGGCTGGGTGGCCAGGGGGTTCTCAGCGCAGCCAATATTCTGGCGCAGGCAGCGGTATACGCCGGACATGACGTCAAACAGAGCGAGATACACGGCATGAGCCAGCGGGGCGGTTCGGTCACCAGTGATGTGCGCTTCGGCAAGAAAGTCTACAGCCCCATGGTGCCCGTTGGCGAAGCAGACTTTGTGCTTATTATCCATCCGTCCCAACAGGACAACAATCGCTACCACCTGCATT
>CAZBNU010000283.1:0-4719 GCA_964493075.1 uncultured Nitrospirales bacterium
CATATCAAGGCACTCATTGAATTGTTTCCGGAACCGAGACAGTAATAAAAACGCGACGGCAGAAGTATCTCCACCGTCGCGTTATATAACTGACAGGTTTATATTTTAGAAAAGATGGGCTACGATTCCCAGTACCGTGGCTACAAGGCCATTACAGAAATGTTCCCCATTTTCCTCATAACGCAGGAATTCCACATGGCCGTCCATGTAAAGCACATTAGCGCCGCCTGGAATATGGTTGAACTCCGTGACATCCGTGGCAAATTGATCCATCATAATGGGTAGCGTGCTTTGCGCCATGGCACTTGCACCGGGATTGTTAATATCGGTGAGGCGGATTCAAACTCGAGACGCATCACCCATGCCATCTTCATTTGTGTTATAATGCGCCGCCGGACGACTGGAGTATCCGGTTCGCACTACGCCAATATGCAATAAACCCCTTTTTTTATCTTAACTTTTCCACCAACACAAAAATACTATGGATACATCCAATAATAATTATCTTTGGGCAACCCCGCCACGCATGGTGGCGCTTGTCGCCTTCCTTTTCAGCGCAGCCGTAACCGCAGCAATAACGGCCATGCCCTTCTTTGTGTTTAATCAGCTGGGCGGCGGCGCGATGATGACAGGGATGATTTCAGGCATTACGGCGGCAGGCTATGCCCTCACCAGTCTGCTGTCTTCCCGTTTCGTGGCGCATGCACGTAACGGCTTGTCCTGGGCCATAATCGGCGCCATCGGTTTTAGCTTCTTCATTTGCGCCATGCCTGTTTTTCGTAATCCGTGGTTGTGCGGCGCACTGTTTGGCGGCTCTTTCGTTATGACCGCTTTGGTCTGGCCGGCATTTCACTCTTACGTGGGCACAGAACATCTGCTGGAAAAGCGTGCGCGAAACATGGGCCTGCTGAACATTGGCTGGAGCGTGGGCGGTGCGGCAGGCCCTTTCCTGGCGGGACCGCTCTACGTGATGGACTTTCGCCTGCCTTTCGTATTCATTTTTGTGCTGTGTCTTTTTGTGACAGTCATCCTCTACTTCATTCCCGATGAACACACGTATTATGGCAAAGCCGCCGCTGATGTGGTGCAGTTGCGTGCCGCTCACGACAAAGCCAGCGAGGCCTTCCTGTTGAGCGCCTGGTGCGCCACCTTTGCCTCTCACATCTGTGTCGGTTCCACACGCGCCATATTTCCGAAGCGGCTCGACGACATCATTGCCGCCGGAGAATTGCGGGTCTTCTTTGAAGCCGAACCAATAGCGTCCCTGAACACCGCTGCCGCTACGCGTTTCTCCTGGCTGGCAGTGGCGCTGGGTCTGGCGACGGGCATCATTTTTCTCCTGCTCGGGCGTAGCGGCTGGTGGCATCACCGTTTCAGCGTGCTGGTGGCCATACAGGCATTGACCGCCGCCGCCATGTGGACACTGGGCTATACCCATAGTCTTGTTGTCATGGCAGTATGCTTTGCCGTCATTGGCGCCAACCTCGGCGTTGCCTTTTTCTCCAGCGGTTTCTATGGCATGGCGAACCCACTACGCAAACACAGCCGCGCCGCCATCAACGAAGGTGTGGTTGGCATGGGTGGTCTGGTTGGCGGCATCGGCTTCGCGCTGGTGGCGGAACATCTCGGCATTGCTGCGCCCTTCTACGGCATGCCCGTAATCATGGCGGGCGTCATTGCAATTCAATTTCTGCTGATCCGGAGAAATCGCAGGTGGGTGAGCTAGCAAAAATCCGGTAGTATTTTTTCATTGTAATTAATACACTATGGTACAATATGGGCGGTAGTGAGGTATTGATGTTATATTAGCAACTTATAGGATCGAAACCGCGATCAAAAACAAGAAGGTGAGCATAAGCACGAAGAAAAAATGGGGACTGTTCCCGTCGCAATTTCAAATATTGACGGCGGGAATAATGGTTGCCTGATTTCATGCAATATCGTTTTCACGCAGTAAAGGGCCGGCGACGGAACTGTCCCCGATTTTTTCGGGTGTGTGTGATAAAGCCGCAAAAAAGCGGGGACAGCCCTGGCGCATGAGGTCTAATATGTGATTTGCAGCAATTCTATGCGCCGAGGTCAGTCCCCATTTTTTGCTTATCGTTCGTAGTTGTTCCATGTTGTGGAGTTAGACTGAGTTGCGGGCAGTGCCCGCGTTAGAGGGATGAGAAAAAAATGGCTATTGATGAGTCAAGGCGTATATTTGCAGAGGCCGTCTCGCTGTATGATGACGGTGATTACAACGGAGCGCTGGCGCTGTTTGATACCGTGGAGCGGGAGCACCCCAACAGCCGCCATATCAATTTTCACCGCGCCCTGTGTCTGGTGAAGGTCGGCAGGATTGAAGAAGCCAAAAAATGCCGACGCAAGCTTGAAGGCAGAATAAAAGCGCAGGATTTCCAGCAGCTCTCCAGAGCCATTGAAAACGCTGGTGCTTCAGACCATGATGCAGAGTATTCAGACGATTCCATTAGTGAAAACCTCTTCGCCGTGAAAGCCGTATACCCCGTTTCCGGCGAAGAATGCTCGGTTACAGGAATCGTGAAAAAAGGCGTATTTCGCACAGGGGATACGGCCTATGTGTTAAACCGCGCTGGCAGACGTGTTCCCACGTCTATTGTGCGCATTGGCCCCGCAGATACGCCGCTGCTGTTGACGCGGGAGGGACAGCAACCCATGCTGCTGCTCCGCATCAAGCCGGACAAGATAAGCCCCGGCGATACGCTTGTCTATGAGGGGCAAACCTCGGCCAGTGATGCCGTCATGACCATTAAATCAAACGCCTGTGGCAGGACCATTGTATTGGAATGTCCTGAGGATCTGATTCCTGTGGAGAAGAAGATCAAACGGGGAGAATATTTTGACGCTGAAAAGTCGCTGAACAGATATATTGCAAAGAATCCTGGGAATATCTTCGCAAAACGTATGCTTTCCCAAGTCTACCTTGATGACTCTTCGCCCCTGCGCGATACAATCAAGGCGCTTCCCCTGATTCGGTCGGTTTATCAGGAAGGCGGCGCGGAAGACCCGGTCGTCACCAACATTCTGGCGCACGCATACGCAGAAAGCGGTAATCCTGAAGAAGGGCTAGCCGTTCTGGAACGGTTATATACGTTGCTTCATGATGCCGAAGCCAAACGCGCGCTTAAACAGCGCATCAATGAATTTCGTATCATTTACGACCTTGGTGAACTATGGGAGTTTGCCGACAGCTACGGCGATATCATTTTCAAAACCAGCGATGCGAAGGAAGCCGTGCGCGCCATTGCGAAAGGGGTGATCCCGCTGGATACGGTATGCAGGCTTAATGGCCTGGGCGACTTCACCGCCATTGAGTCCACATTTGCACCCTCATTTCCCGAAGTAGCAAAAACAATTAAGTCCAAAACTGAAAAACAGTGGACCCCAGGGTATGTCGCCCTACTCGTAGTACTCGTGCTGGCGATACTGCTGGCCGTGTTGCTTCCTGTCGTTTTATAGACAGCACAGACCCCACAACATAAAAAGTCTTGCGAAGCAACACCATTTTCCTGTATGTTTAGTCCAAAGGGAGTGGACGTACCTTCCCAGGTGCGCCAAAATGGGGGTGATAGCCGTATACCATGGAAAGATGGTGCACCTGGGAAGGTACGCCTACGAAAGCGACACCTTAACTACGATAACAGTGATTTGGAATTAAAAGCATACAGGATTAAAAATAACAGGTATGATAAAATCAAACGCTGGATTTGTGAAACGGAAAATTGTAGCGCGCCTTGTAATGATCGTCGTTCTGGCGGTGATACTGTTGGTGGCAGTAAATTATTTCAGGGGCAACACTGCCACCACACAACAGGCGGCGGCTTTTACTGCGTTCAAAGGACCCATGGAAATCTCCGTACTGGAAGGCGGCAGCATCGAGGCACGGGACTCGCTGCAAATCAAATCCGAGGTACAGGGGCAAACCCGCATTCTGAGCCTCGTTGAAGAAGGCTACTACATCACCCAGGAGGATGTGGAAAAGGAACTGGTGCTTATTGAACTGGATTCCAAGGAACTGCTGGACAAGCAACTTTCGCAGGAACTTGACTATCAGAGTTCACTGGCGTCATTTACGGAAGCGTCGGAGGAGTACGAAATCCAGCTGAACCAGAATGAGAGCGATATTACAGGCGCTGAACTCGAAGTGCATTTTGCGCGGATTGACCTGGAGAAATATCTCGGGGAAACCCTGACAGCGGAATTGCTGGGAAACCTCAAAAAGCAGGATGACAATGAAAACACTTCGGAGGAATCCCATTCTGCTGGCGTGGTGGATTTTTCGCAATACGCCCATCCGGACAAACTGGGCGACGGCGAGGCGCGGCAAAAACTACGACAGCTGGAGGATGAACTAGCCTTGTCCGCAGAGGATGTGGGATTGGCAGAGACCAAACTGGATGGCTCGAAACGGCTGTTTGAAAAGGAATTTGTCACCAAAACGCAGTTGGACAATGAGCAGATGGCATTTAACCGGAAGGTGATCGCCCGCGAGTCTGCGCAGACGAGTCATGAATTGTTCATTAAATACGAGTTTCCCAAGCAGGCGCAGTTGCTGTTGTCTGATTACGAGGAATCGCTGCGCAAACTGGAGCGCACCAAGAAACTGGCCCTTTCCAAAACAGCCCAGGCGGAAGCCAAGCGTAATTCCGCTGAAGCGCGCCATAAACTGCAAACGCGCAAGCGCGAGGACTTGCTGGA
>CAZBNU010000284.1:0-4706 GCA_964493075.1 uncultured Nitrospirales bacterium
AAATCCAAATCGTTCTGCATAACCTGTCTTTTTCGAATCGCCGCCGACGATGGTCAAGGCCTGCAAAAACCATTACAGGGTCTGGCCCAGCAGAACACCAATATCGTCTCTTAAGGAATTGACGACCACCAGGTCCGGGATGCCGTCGCTGTTGACGTCAGCAACAACGCTCTGCGGCATGCCCGGCGAAACGATAAAGTTGTTGGGGCCTTCAAATTTCAGTTCGCCCCGGCTATAACGCATCACCACACTGCCCGCATTTAAAGTGGCGATCATATCTGACCGGCCATCGCGGTTGATGTCTGCAAAAGTCACTGCTACCGGCTCGTAGCCTGCGGACATCCGTGTGGCTTGTGAAAAGTTTCCATTATTAAGACCCCCGAGCATGTAAACACTGTTGTTTCCCGTATGCACGGTAATGGCATCGAGGCGGCCGTTCCCTGTGATATCGGCCATGGCCAGCATGGTCGGCGATTCACCGGTGGCAAAGCGCAGAAGTGTTTCGGCATCAAAGGTGCCGTCCCCTTTGCCAAACCAACGGATGACCCGGGGTTCAGCAGCGTCATTCGGCGACAGGGGATCTTTGCTGCTCAGAAAAACCAGATCAAGCAGCCCGTCGCCGTTTGTGTCTGTAAGGTGTACATCCCGCGGGTAGTTGCCCACATCCGAAACAAGGGGCGCGGCAAATCGGCCCGTGCCGTCATTTAACAGCACAGATGCGGAATCTACCCGGCTGTTACCGGTGACTATATCGGGGCTGCCGTCGCTGTTCAGATCGCCTAGGGCCAGGGAAAGCACTTCCGGAAGTCCGCGGGAGGCATCGGTCTGCACAGGGAAAAATTGGGGGCCGGCAAAAATTCCGGGACCGGTAGCCAGGTACACAATCACCTGTGCCTGTGCCGTCAGCGATACGACCAAATCGTTACGGCTATCGCCGTTCAGATCGCCAGCAGCCACAAACAACGGCTTGCCCGGCAACGCAATCGGGGTTAACGCTTCAAATGTACCATCCCCAATACCTTCCAGCAGGGAAATGTTGTTGCTGTCACGGTTCATGACCACCAGATCGTTTGTACCATCCTGCGTGAAGTCCACGGCGAGGGCACGGCCGGGGTTGGAACCAACGGCAAAGCGTCTGTCAGACTCAAAGCCTGCATTCCCCCTGTTGTAGGCAATGGATACCGTGTTGCTGGAATAATCCGCCATCACCAAATCCAGGCGCCCGCTGTTGTTCATATCGGCGGCAGCGAGACCAATGGAGGCCCAGCCGGAACCGTACATCACCGGGGCGTCAAAGGCGCCCGCTCCGGTGCCGCGCAACACCGTAAAACGGCTGAGCGGCGCCTTGTCCTCGGCGGTGCTGTCAAGAAGCAACGCTGCAATGTCGGGTATGGTGTCACCGTTCAGGTCTGTAACAACGAAACGTCCCACCGGATAGGGCATGGGAATCCGCTCTTCCGCACTGAATTGCCCTTCTCCCAAGCCATATAACACAGACAGATCACCTGAGCCAGCGTTGCCTGCCACCAAGTCGGATATCCCATCGCTGTCCAGGTCCGCCACCGTCACCAGTTGCGGCATATAGCCACACGCCAGTAGACGCACCGGCAGGTATACCTCTCCCGTACCTTCGAGTAGCGCCAGCGTATCATTGTCCGGGTTTGCCGTCACAACATCAGAAATGCCATCGCCGGTAATGTCGCCCACCCACAGCCAGGCGGGTGCGTGTGGTATGGGAAAGCTGACTGGATCAAGAAAACCGCCTGCTCCTTCCCCGACCAGCAATGTAACCGTCGAGGCGGCCTTTTCAGCCGTCACCAGATCCATAATGCCATCACCGTTGAGGTCGGCGGCGGCAATGGCGCGAGGCATGGATTCAGGCGCAAGATCAATTGCCGCAAATGCCGTCAAAACTCCCGCGCCGTCGCCCAACAGTAATGTAACCTGCGCATGGGTTTCGTTCACCACTGCCAAATCCAGTAGGCCGTCCCCGTTAATATCCACCAGAACAGCAGCACGGGGTGCAGCGCCCAGTTCGTATGACACTGGCTCAGCGTAGTCGCCCGCACCATCTGCAAGCAATACGGAAGCAGTCTCCGTTGTCCAGTCCAGGGTGACAATATCCGGCAGGCTGTCCCTGTTCAGATCGCCCACAAGCACATCGTATGGCGTCTCGCCAGCAGGATAGGTCAGGCGTCCCCGAAACACCCGTCGCAGCGGGTTCGCCAACGAATCAATCGGTTCATCCATCTCCAGCAGATCGCAACCGATCACCAGCACGGTGGTGATTGCTAAGGCAGAGAATAGAAACATATAAGGTTTTGTTTTCATGGGTTATGCCTTATGTAATGGACAAATGCCCTTTGATTTTATCGAAACAACGGTATAAGTATAGCACCGTTGTCAGTAAATGGCAATGACTTCAGAAGTCTTTTCGCGGCATCTGTTGACCGCTTTCCCACAACACACTATAATACCCCCTGAATTATCCCACCAGAGGAGAACGTCATAATGACCAAACAAAGAACATATCTGCCCACCTCGCCCACCTGCTTCGTGTGCGGTGAAGAGAATCACGCCGGATTGCAAGGCACCTTTTATGTGGAGGACGATGCCGTATACATGCCGCTGAACATCAAAGACCATCATTGCGGCTATCCCAATGTTGTTCACGGAGGCATTGTTGCAGCAGCGCTGGATGAGTGTATGGCGTGGGCGGCCACACGCGCCACGGGACGCATGTGTGTTACGGGCAAACTTACGGTGCGCTATCTGGACCGTACACCGGCTATCGAAGGACTGATCGTGCGTGCCACCGTAACCAAGTCCAATACGCGCATTGCCTATGCCGAGGCGGAACTGAAGGATGAAACCGAAAAAGTGTATGCCCGCGCCGAAGGGACGTTCATGCCCATCAGCGCCAAGGAAACCATTGCCGTGGATGACGGTCTAATCTATCGCGGTAATGAAGAACGCCTGTTTGATACTCTTCGCGATGCTACAGGGGACAATGATTAAAAACAATAATGAGGCAGCCCGTTTATGCTGATAACCGTATTGTTATTTTGGGGAGCGCTTCTGCCGGAGATGGACGGCGGCGCGTTGTTTCTATCGGGTGACCAGTCGGAACGGACACAACTACACGAGAATGCCGCCCGCCTGTTCCGGCAATGTGCAGAGCAATCGGACGCACTCAGGCCTTATGCGCTGTCCCGCGCTGCGGTGAATTATCATGCCAACGGGGATGACAAAACCGCAGAAGCGCTGTTTCAACATGTGCTGGACACCTATCCCGAAGGACCGTGGGTGAGGCTTACGTGGAAGCGGCTGGGCGACATGTATTACAAGCAGGGACACGCGGTCAAGGCGCGCAGTTATTACAACAAGGCGCTCGCTGACTTGAAACCGATGCCCTGGTTTCTGGACAACCTGGCATGGAACAACGCGGACTATGCACTGCTTCTTCCCGGCTACGAGAAGGAAGGGTATGCCTGGTTCCGGCACATTGTGCAGACCACCATCTACGTTGCCCCCCGGCAAAACGCTGCGGAACGGCTCCTGAAATCGCCCCATGTGGACGACCGTGTCTGGGGCGTATACGGCTATGTCCGTTCCGGCAAGTTGCGCGATGCACGGCAAGCCCTGAGCAAGGAAAGCGTGCTGTTAAAGGGGACGGATGGCATAGAATTGCCCCTGTTGTCGCTGGACATCACCCTTGCTGCAGCACAGACCGATTTGTCCGGAGCACAGAAGCGGCTGGGCGCACTCGTTCAAAACAACAAGGATACGGTATGGGTGCGGGTGTGGTTAATGCTCGCTGCACGGGAACAGGCAGGCAACAAGCGTTATCCCACTGCGGAAATGCTGGCGCAGTTGCTCTCTGAAAACTTTGCCGAAGGACGCGACGCAGGGGATGTGTACTGGTGGTTATCCGAAAAGTACGAGGCCGTTCCGGACAAAGAAGGCGCGAAGCGAATGTACCGTCAACTCGCAGAACGTCACCCCGATCATGTGCGTGCGCCCCGTTCCCTGTTGTACCTCGCCAACCATGCGCGGGATGAAGGGAAAACGGAAGAGGCGTTCAAGTTGTATGACGGCCTTGGCATCGCCTTCCCTCAGGAAAAGCTGACGGCAGAGGGCTATTTCAATGCGGCGCAGATGGCGGACAAAGCGAAGGATGCAAAACGGGAACAGGCATATCTGGCAAAGGCTGCCGCCGTGGGCCCCGGTCATTTTCACGGACATCGCGCACAGGAACTGCTGCGTACAAAATACAAGATCATGCCGGACGGTGTAAAACCCTTGGAGGTCAACGGCAGCGAGAGTTTTCTGCTGCCCATGCCCCTGGCCCTTGAACCCCGTGATAAAATGGAGTTTCTGATCGAAGACGCACCCGTGCTTCAACGGCTAAGGTTTTTCGGCATGTACGGTCTTGAGGAAGGGGAATGGGAGGCGCTGGAATGTATTCTCACCTGCCCGGAATCGCTGGAGAAACTGTGGTTTCCCGTCATTGCCGAAGCGGGGTTCATGCACACAGTGCACCAGTTCATGTACGACCGGAACTGGGGGTTTGAAAACGGGCAACCCACCCCATCCCGGCGGCATGTGGAATATCCGCTGGCCTACTGGCCCCATGTTCAGGCGATATCAAAAGAACTCGGCGTTGACCCCTATCTGGTGCTCGCCATTGCACGGCAGGAAAGCAC
>CAZBNU010000285.1:0-2062 GCA_964493075.1 uncultured Nitrospirales bacterium
CGCGCCTATGCGCGCCTGCTTGCAGCAGATGCAACCCTTGCGTCTGCACGGGGTGATTACGGGGAAACGATAAAAGACCTGGATGCCATAATGAACCTTGCAAATGCGGCAGGCGAGGAACCCGTCTTAATTTCCCAGCTCATTCGTATGGCCATAACAGGCATCGTTTATGAAAATGTTTCGCAGACTGTGCCGGTGGAAAACCTGACTCCCGACATGGCCCGGCAACTCCTCCAAATGACTGCTGGCGCCGATGGAAGAAACGGTTTTGCAAATTCTTTCTCTATGGAGGGGCTTGTGGGTCTGGAGGCATTTGACGATATCCGTTCCGGGGATTCAACACCTGCCGGTATGTCTACCAGCGGCGTGGACGCCTTCCTGATGCAACTCTACGGCAGCATCCTTGCCCGTCCTTTCCTGTACATGGACCAGGAATCCTATGCGGACATCATGGAACGCATGACAGATTCCATGCAACTTCCGTTCTATGAAGCCCAACCGGAACTGGAACATCTTACCAACGATATTGAGAGCCTGCCGCGCACCCGTGTATTGTCCCGTATGCTTTTGCCTGCGCTGACCCGGGCGGCTGAAGCACAAGCGCGGCATGAAGCACAACTGGGGTTGATGCGGATCGGTCTTGCCGTTGAACTGTACCACGATCAAACCGGAGAATACCCGCAAACCCTCGAAGAGGTCGCCCCTACTGTTGGCGGTGAAATACCTCTGGACCCTTTTACCGGAGTACCTTTTGTGTACGAATCGCACGGCGACAGATTCACCCTATATAGCGCCAGGGGGAGTGTCGTCAGCCCTGTTGTATCTTCATATAACACAGACAACATCGTTTGGCGAGGACAACCGGAATAGCGTTATCATTATGATTCAGGTGCGAGATATTTCTCGAAAAACGAAACCAGCGTATCAAGATGGATTTCATGTGCGCCAGGGTGGATATAAAGTTCTGCCTTGTCCGGAACGCCCATGTCTTCATAAATAACCTGTAATTCGGAAAAGGCACTTTTTGCCAGTGTCGGGGTGAACTGCGTCGGCGGTTCCTGTTCCCCTATCTGGCAGAGTAGTGCGCGGGGCGCTATAAGAGAATAGATATCCGCAAAATCCACCCGTTCCCGTAATCCATCAAACTTCCAGCACATACAGTGGTTTTGTTCCATCTGGTCCATGACCGTCAAAAAGCCGGCGCTTACCGTGGCGCGGATGCGGGTGTCCATCGCGCCCAGCCACATGGCCATCTCACCACCCAGCGACAGACCGGCGCATCCGATGCGCTTCGGGTCCACCTCAGGAAGGGTTTCAAGATAATCCACGGAGCGGATCAGGTCAAAGAGGCGTTCGCCCATGAGCGTAGCCTTCGGATCGCGCAGATCGTGTTGTCCCACGTCCACGGCAATGGTCACGAACCCTTTTGCCGCCAGTGTTGTGGCGAATCCGTGATAGTTGGTGTCCTTGTCGTAAACAGTATGCCGGGTGCCGCCATGTCCGTGAATGCACACGACAGCGGGAAAGGGCGCTGCGCTCGTATCGGCGGGCAGGGTCACAATGGCGTTGATGCGTTGTTTCGGGGTGGCGTTGAAGGTGACTTCCCGCTGGATATAATCCATTTTATCTTCTGCGGAAACTTCCGTAACATCCAGCGGCCATGCTGTGCGCGCCGCGAGTGATGCGTCCAGATGCAACAGCGTTGTCAGTTCCTGCCGCACTTGCTCCTGCCATGCTGCCGCTGCGTCTGCGTTGCGACGGCTGTAGGCCAGCGTTCGTAATGCTTTACCGGAATCTTCTGCCACCACTTTCTTCTCCAGTTTGAATTTTACAATTACCGGCTCATGATCGCTGAGGGGTTCTCCGTCCGGGCCATAAAATTCCGGCCCATCGTGCTGCCATCTAAGAGGGGTCATGGTCTGGCCATTGCCGGGTCGAAACAGGATACGATCAATCTCCGTACCCACAGGCCCGTTAATTTCGTCGGAAGCATCGCGAAGGTTCAATCCCTTCACAAGATAGTCGAAACCCATCACTTTCGGATTGTTTTTGTTGGCTTCCC
>CAZBNU010000285.1:2162-4696 GCA_964493075.1 uncultured Nitrospirales bacterium
AGCCTACAATTTAATGCCTGGTCGTTATTCCAAGTATCTGTTTGCGGTGGGTGGGCGCATTCAGTTAGGCTTGTCTGAAAACTGGAGAGTCTTCGTATGCTGTCAATAACCTTTACGGCGCTGGTAGTGCAATCAGGCATTATGGCAACCATGATGAACGGCGACGTTTTGTTCGCGACGCCGGCAACAGAGGGACTTTTTGTTTCCGAATGGCATCACTATCCTGATGACCTGGAGGTGAAATATGTTGCCACAGGGGAAGGGCCTGTTTTATCGTTGCATGTGGAAGAAAAGCAGGATGCCACGGCGGAGTGGAACCGTATTTACCGTAACGTTCCTGTTTCACTCGGCCAACGGTTTGAGGCAGCGGTGAAGGTCGAGGGAAACAGCGTCGGCGGCAACGGCCCGACAGTCACAGTGGGTTTTCTTGATGCTGATGGGAAACGCATCACCCACACCGACATGTTTCTGGGGAATGGCGCTACAGGCTTGCGTGGCGTGAAACTTTGGGCGGAAGCGCCGGAAAATACCGTGACAGTACAGTTGTCTCTGCTGCTCCATGGATTTGGCGAGGCCCATTTCTCCGAAATTTCCCTGAAACAACTTCCAGGCGCAGGCATGCCGCCTGATGATAGCGGGGTCATCCTTACGCTTACCGAGGACATAACCACGGCCCTTGTCGGTGCAGGCTTCGAAGATGACGGCTGGTTCTACAACCAGGATAATGCTGCACGGGGCGTTACCGATAAAGACATCAAACTTCGGGAGGAGCGCATTGAATGGATGCAGCCGGACTATGTGCGCATGTTTTTCTGGTACAACGATTGGAATCCTTTACTGGATGCGGAAACCTTTACCTGGGACAGCGACAACATGCAGTCCCATTACCGCACCCTTGATTTATACCAGCGGTTGGGCGCTCGGGTAAACGTATGCGGCGTGGAATGGGCGGTGAAAGACCCGTGGGCAAATCCCGAACGGCTAGCGCGTGCCATTGGCGCACTGCTGGAGCACCTCATCGTGGAAAAGGGATATACCTGCATTCAGGACTACACGCTGACCAACGAGCCGGATATTTTCTTTGCCCGTTCCATAGAACGGGAAGCGCAATCCTTCGACACCTACCTGCTATTGCACCAGTTTGTGGCTTCCGAATTCGAACGGCGCGGACTGAAACTCAATATTGTCGGCAGTGATGACGGCAACAACCGCACCTGGTTTGAACGCTGCGTGGGCAGCGACCCTTATTTCGAGGTGTGCAACCTGTTTGCTTCCCATTTCTACCTGCCGCTGAATGTGGTTCCCCTGGCGGGATACATCCTCGCGGACCGTGTTGCCTTGCTGAAGGAGCGCACCCCCCACAAGGAGTTTATTATTGGCGAACTGGGCTTTGCCGATGCGCGGATGAAGCCCCCTGCCGACAATCCGCTAATGCGGGAGTATCCCTATGCGTTGCTCGCCATGTCCACGTTCCTGGACGGCTTGAATGCGGGTGTGGCCGGGTGGAGCATCTGGTGCGTTCATGAAATGTATTATCCCGGCGGGAACACGCCCATGCACTTTGGTTTGTGGGACTTTGATCCACCGGAATGGAGCATACGCCCCATTTACCATGCCCTTTCGTTAATGACCCGCAACAGCAACGCCGGAGACATGGTGTTCCGCTGCGATAGTTCCCACCCGGACTGGGTAAAAGGTGCGCGCATTGGCGACAGGCTGTTCTGGGTGAATCTGGGAGAGGAGGCAACACGCATTACAGCCAATGGAAAAATGCGGCTGCGCGACGTGCGCGGCATGACACAGGCGACCCTAACGCACGATCGGGACTGCTCCCAGCCGCTGGAGATTGGGCCGGATCAGTCGTTTAATGCCCCCGCAAAGTCCTTTGGGATGGCGGTTTTAGCGCTTCAGAAATAACTGCTGTTAATCAGTATCCCATGCCCATTGGGCCGGAAGGATACTCCCCAAAAAACACGATTTTGATGAATTGGAGAATGCGAAGCACAACAAGCGTAATAACAAGTTCCGTCATGATGGTAGACTCCTGCCTCTGACAAAAATTTTTCGGTTGCGCCGTCCGGTAAAGGCGACGTTGTGTAACTGATTTCACTATAATACATTTGTAGGGCTATAATAAAATTTGTGGTCGCTTTTTCAATCACGAAAGGAACAGGTATGAAACAGGCAAGAGTTGCTATTCTGATACTGGTTTTGAGTATAACGGTTTCTCTCTTTGCGGGTTGCCCGAAAACGTCCACCGGAAAATTGGCAGGACAATGGCAGTATGTGGCGGTGAACGCCGGTTCAACCGCAGAAGCGGACTTCCGCGCATTTCTGACGCTCGGTGAACCGGGCAGCGGCGGCATGGGCGCTTTTCGCTATGAAGAACAGCGGTGGTTGCCTGATGACAACGAAGACGCCATGTCCTGGCACATCTCCTATTATGCCGACGGGTATTACCGCACAGCGCCTTATGGCTATGTGAATGAGTCGGATATTTTTACCTATTGGGCAGACACGGAATTAAACGCTAT
>CAZBNU010000286.1:0-4681 GCA_964493075.1 uncultured Nitrospirales bacterium
TGGTATTGCCATATTCATGGTCGTTGTGGTGGCGGTGTTTGTTACGTTGTCTATTTTGGGGCAGCAAAAACGTGAAGACGCCGTCAGGGAATTGCAGTCCAGAGTTGCGGAGATCAAAAAACGTACTGATAGCAAACACAATAAAGACGCAGTATCTTCAAATGAAGACATAGTATTCGTTGCAGAGGAGGAAAACAACAATCACGATAGTGATGACGAAGATAACATCGCTGTTCATAAACAACTCGCTGAAAAAATGAACGCCTTGGAAGAGAGCGCAGAATGGAAACTGTTCATAGAGAGTCTGGTCAGGATAGATGATGAGGAAGATACAGCAAAAGACCACGAGCGGATAGCGGCATTACTTGATGCGAACCGAGGGCTAATCGAAGAAATTCGCCGGATGGCCGGGAAAAACTACGATTCTTCTCATGAATCACTACAACCCTTTATTCAGTGTGCACGGCTACTCGCGACGAATATGATGTTGTCTGCCACAAGGGGTGATTATGAGACCCTGTTTCTGGATTTCGAGGCTGCAAAAGCGCTTGTAGGCAGCGCACGAAAAAAACCCGACCTGATGTCGCAGTTAGTCTCAAACGGTATGTGCAGCATCCTCTATAAGTGTATTGAAAAAAATGTTGCTGTTGAACACCTCCCTCCCAATAGAATTATAGAACTGATTTCTTTCGCTGCTGACGCAACAAACCGGGAAGGTATTGCCGATGCTTTACTGCTGGAAGGCGACGAAGGCATACGGGTATTTGATGCCGTTCGAGGCGGGGATTTAACAGCGCCTTGGAGTGCGTACGGGGATCGTGTGCCAGCAGAAGGTAATTTTATGCTCTATTTTCGTCTTTACGGAACGCTTGGACGTCCCTTGGTGGACATGGATGCCGGGCGTTATGCAAACATCATGAATCAGGCAGGCACAGCCATGCGTCTTCCCTTTTACGAGGCGAAACCCATACTTGAAGACTTGGAGACAAGTGAGGGTTTCGTATATCTCCATCCTATATCTTCCATGCTTGTCCCCGGTTTTACTCGCTATGCGGAACATCAAGCCTTTCATGAAGCAGAAATGGGTCTGATGCAGGTCGGACTCACCGTGGAACAGTATCACGCAGAGCACGGTGCGTATCCCCAGACACTGGACGTAATTGCCCCTGAACTTGGCGGTGCCTTGCCGTTAGACCCCTATACCGGCCAGCCCTTTGTTTACGAGCCAGGCAACAATGACTTTACGCTATACAGCGCCCGCGGCAGCATGGTTCCCGCAGAAGAATATAACCCGCTCATTGATAGTAACGGCAACATCGTCTGGCGCCGTAGCAAAGAATGATCTATACGTTCAGTCAAAACGTGAATGCAACCTGTGGCTTCCGGTCTTTTTCTTTCTGATCGCCATCAGCAAGAAAAAACCGTAATGACGGTGGTGGGGTTTGGCTTATATTTTCGGATAATGGGAAATATCCCCCATTAAACGTATTCGTTCTCAAAACATGCGGTTTTGCGGGTCAATTTAGGGTACAATAGTATAAGCAATACAAGAAGACGGTTTTCGCTTGAATCATGCTACAAGGAGGTCTTGATGTATCGAGCAGATAATAGTCATTGGCGGCGGGTAGTATTTATGGGCATGTGCTTTCTCGGATGTATTACGTCATCCATTTCGCTGCGGCCAGTGGATGCGATGCAGGTGGAGGACAATGCTGCCCCCTCCTCAGATTCCTTTGTGGTTATCTGTCCCATAGACAAAGATATTATGGACGGCATCGCCGTGGTGGTGGAACGCGCTGTTACCCGGGATGCTGTGGGCGCCGATGCCGTTGTGTTCGTTGTGGATACTTTCGGCGGACGTGTAGATTCCGCCATCGAAATTGCACAGACCATTCTGGACTGCCCCGTGCCCACTATCGCGTATGTGACCGGACGCGGCGCGATTTCCGCCGGGGCACTGATCTCCTATGCCTGCGACTACATCGTCATGGCGCCCGGCGCCAGCATTGGCGCATCCACACCCATTATCCCGGGCGTTGAGATGTCGGAGGAGATGAACGAGAAGTCCATGTCCTTCCTGCGCGCCAAATATCGCGCCCTGGGTGAAGAGAATGGGCATAACCCGCTGCTTGGCGAGGCCATGGTGGATGCATCCATTGAACTGTATGGCTACAAAGCGCCCGATGCTACCTATACTGTTTATAAGGTGGAACGTGGCAAAGTCATGGAAACGCAGAGCACCAAGCCCCAGTATGGGCGCTTATCCGTAGGACTGCCGGACATGTTGCTGCAGAATGTGGAAGAAAAGAGCCTGGAAGAAGCCATCCGCGGCGTGGAGGAAACGCTGCGCGACGTGGTACAGAATCTTCCCGGTGTTGATGCCCCGAATACATCTTCAGCGACCGGAACTTCTGCCGCTGTTGAGGGACTTCCGGAAGGTGCGAAGTTGATTTGTCCTGCCGGCAAATTGCTGACCATGACTACCAAAGAGGCGATGGAGGTCGGGTTGATCACCTATACCGCAGAATCCCCGGAACATGCCTTGAATTTTCTGGGATTCCACTCCTTCCGCACCGTCACCATTGAGGAAACCTGGGCGGAAATTATTTTCGCCTTTCTTACCAGCCCGCTCATATCCGGATTGCTGTTGCTGTGCGGCGTAGGCGGCTTGTATGTGGAGTTTCGCACGCCGGGGCTGGGATTGCCGGGCTTGATAGGGGTGATCTGTCTGGCGCTGTTCTTTGGTTCGCGCCTGATTATCGGCATTGCCGACTGGCTTGATCTGTTGCTGGTGTGCGCCGGTTTTATTTTGCTGGCACTTGAAATTCTGGTCATTCCCGGCTTTGGCGTGGCAGGTATTTCGGGCATCGTGTGCCTTGTGCTGGGAATTTACATGTCGTTAACCCGTGTGCCCATTCCTGAATACACCTGGGACTTCATGCGCTTGCGGGATGCGGGCGTAACACTCATGGTCACCTGCTTCTTTTTCATGGTACTTATCCTGCTCACTTGGAAGGTGTTTCCACGAACCCGGCTGGCGCGGGCGCTGATACTGGCTGATGCGCAGGCAACAACGGCAGGCTATGTGGTGCAGACCGAAGCGGAATCCACAGCAGCAGTAGGACTGCGTGGCACGGCCACCACCATGCTGCGTCCGGCGGGACGTGGACGTTTTGGCAAAGACACCTATGACCTCATGACCCGCGGCGAGTTCATCGAAAAGGGAAGACCCGTTGAAATTATCCAGGCGGAAGGCAACCGTTACGTGGTGAAGGAGATTGAGGAGTAGGGTCTAGGGTTTAGGGTTTAGAGTTTAGGGTTTATAGTGATGAAGAGTTATCGTGAGTTGGAAGTTTGGAAGAAGGCAATGGACATGGTTGTTGCAGTATATGAACTGGCAAATGAATTTCCACAGCAGGAAAAGTATGGCTTGATAAGTCAGATGCAGCGGGCAGCTGTGTCCATACCTGCAAACATTGCTGAAGGCTATGGCCGCGTTCATCGTGGCGATTATGTGCATCACTTGAGTATTGTGCGGGGTTCTCTTGCCGAATTGGAAACTCACATTACCATTGCCGTGCGCTTAAACTATGTGTCTCGCGAAATAGCAATGAATATATGGAATATGACTCAGGAAGTCGGTAAAATGTTATCCACCATGATTCGTACATTACAGAAAAAATGAAACAATAACAGTAAAACCCTAAACCCTAAACCCTAAAGGAATAAGATATGGATTCACATGCGATACTGCTGCACATGCTGCGGCAACTGCTGAAGGAAATGGAAATTGTCTCTTCCCAGGGTGCGGGCTATTATACCTGCGTGCCTTTCGCCCGGCGTTTTAACAAGCTGCTGGAACAGGCGCGCACCATTCATGATGAAAGCAGCACACTTATGAGCACATTTCAGGCGATTGAGGAGAGCGATCCCAAGGACCCGAGCGACAAGAGCAACGTGCTGTTGGGTATACGCGTGGAGATTTCCCAATTGATTGCCTACCTGGAATGCCAGGGCACGGGAGGTGAAAAATGATCTTCTGGGTAGCGCTTTTTTTTGTAACAGGCATTGTGCTTATTTTTACAGAGTTTTTTTTGCCCGGCCTGATACTGGGCACCATTGGCGGCATGCTGATCCTGCTGAGCACTGTCCTCGGGGTATATTACTACCCTGATTATGCTGTCTTTATCATTGTGGGCGAAGTAGTTGGCGCATTTCTGGGTGTTGTGCTGGGATTCTGGGTATTGTCGCGCACACGGGTGGGTGCTATGATTATGCAGCGGCATGCCATGAGTGCTGAATCCGGCTATGTGAGCGCTGAATCTGACAAGTCCCTGTTGAACTGTGAAGGCACGGTCTTGACCGCACTGCGCCCGTCAGGTACTATAATGGTAGGCGATAAACGGGTGGATGCCGTCAGCGATGGCACGTTTATCGAAAAAAATAAGCGCGTGCAGGTCGTACAGGTAAACGGAAGCCGCGTTGTGGTCGAGGAAATAGTCGAAGTTTGAACAATGTCGAAAACAGGAAAGGATTAGGGCTATGGAAATGATAATGGGATTTATCGCGTTTGCATTTATCGTGTTCCTGCTGATAGCAGGCGTGATATTTATTTCGTATGTGCGGCTGTGGTTGCGCGCATGGCTGTCGGAAGCGAGCGTGGGCTGGCTGCAACTGGTAG
>CAZBNU010000287.1:0-442 GCA_964493075.1 uncultured Nitrospirales bacterium
AAATACTTCACAATCTCATCAGCCACTCCCTCAATGACCATCTCTAGTTCCGAGGCTCCCCTGCCTTTTGTTCCAGCAATAACCTTACATGGGAAGGTTTCTGGTATGTTCCACCAGCCAGAACTCTTGAACTCTATTGCATCTGATCGTTTTAGTATACCTGAAGTGTGTAAAGAATGAGTTAAAGCAGTTCTCATTATATTCTCCGATCAAGAACCAATTGTCACGTTATAGAATCGTATTTTTGATTTCTTTTACAATTATACCACATTTTCTACTAATTTTCAAGCTAATTTTAGGAATTCTTTTAGTCGGAAGTTACTAATATTGTAATTCTGAATAATTATTAAAAAAATATTTAGTTTCTTTGGAAATTATTAAACAATTAGGAAATGGTATACTATTTGAACTTATAAACTACAAGTATTAATGAATAGAATCA
>CAZBNU010000287.1:452-4663 GCA_964493075.1 uncultured Nitrospirales bacterium
CTGAGAGAGTATGTCACGAAGTTTGGGAAGCCACAATGAGTTAAGACTGTTACAGTGGGACGAATAATGAGTTGGCTGGATTGGTACTGGCACGTGAATACTAGTGCATCTACGTGGGTTAGAGGTGCGTATTGTGGTATTGGAATAAATACATCTCCTGGCTTGAACTGTATACACTGAGCACCCAACGACTAGCAGAAACCGTTGCGAAGTTATGCGATATACTGCCCATCAAACAATCCGCTGAGGTTTGTGGAGTTGTGTGACATTCAGCAAAACGAGTGCGTAAGTACAATAAAGAAAGAGTCAGATAAGTTTACTTGTCATAATGACTATGAAAGCCAATGCCGACGAGATGTTACGATTGGCATGCTGTATGGTAGTAAAGCGAGTGCCGACGCACGAAGGTTCCCCTATATGGTGCCACATTTCTGGCCTTAGCTGGACAATCTTTATTCGGGAGAGCAGACGACCGAACAACAATCAGAGCGAGGCGACAGATAATCCGCACTGGAGTAAAGTCATCGTTGCCACTTATTTTCCTGAAATCGTGAAACCCGACACTTTCATCCAGGGGAAGTTCATGCACCCGAAATCAATGGTTTCTTCTGAAATTTCAACGATGTTGCGCATCATTTCAATGATGTTGCCAGTGACCATTATTTCTTTAACCGGGTATTTGATCTCACCGTTCTCAATGAAGTAGCTGTTCTTGGCTATGCCCGAAAAGTCGCCGTTGTCGTTGGGCATACCGCCTGAGAACCTTGATAGCAGGAGCCCTTTTTCAGTGTTTTTGATGATGTCGGCGAGTTTTGTAGTTCCAGGATCAATAGAAATGTTCGTGCCATCGGTTCTTGCCCTTTCAAGTCCGGTCTTGTTAGCGCCGTAGAGGGTAAGCAGATGTGAGTTCAGGACACCTTTGTCTATGATGTTGACATTTTCGTTTTTGAACCCGTCCTCGCTGAAGAAACTCTTGACGGCAAAATCGTCTGCTATGGGGTTTGACCGCAGCGTTACCATGTCCGACGCTATTTTCTGACCCAGTTTATCCTTAAAGAGCGAATATCCGGTTATATGGGCGTGATCGCGCAAGTGATTGAGAACCGGGTTTATCATGGACTCCATGCACTCCGGCGTAATTATGACGTCCCCCGTGAATTTCTGATCAAAAGCGCGTGCGTTTATTTCCTCGCCGCTCTGTTTTAAT
This sequence comes from uncultured Nitrospirales bacterium, assembly GCA_964493075.1. Lineage (GTDB taxonomy): Bacteria > Hydrogenedentota > Hydrogenedentia > Hydrogenedentales > CAITNO01 > SLFT01. The sequence continues at coordinate 1,660 of CAZBNU010000287.1, forward strand.
ACTTGCCTGAGATTTGCACATGCAATCAGCGGTTCATCAATATCTTTCATCAGTGAAAAAACATAATTGAATGACGATACTTTCCCGCCATCCTTTGAAATAATGATTACGAAGAACTCATAATAGCCTGTTACAGCCGAATAGTCAACGCCGTTGGAATTCTTCAGTATACGCCTGTTTTTATGAAAGGAAATGCTGCCATCTCTGACGTAGGTTTTGGGATATGCCGCCCGGACACCTTCAAGAAGTTCCTTCATTCTATCGTACATTTTATCGGTATCACTATCCATTATACCGGACTGAAATTCTTCAACAGGCTGGAATTCACTTATGTCATGGGCCGTATCCGGATTGGATGATGCCGCCAGCACCAGGGCTTCCTGCATGGCACTTTCGATTGCCGCCTCGTCTGCTTTGTTGACGCTTACCACGCTTTTTTTGTTGTCCTTTATCGCGGTAAGTCCGATTTGCACATTATATGTACTTCGGAGCATGCTTATTTCGCCATTGCGGCAACAGAGTTCCCGTACCTCTCCATCATTGATCATTACTGCTGATTTTTCTGCACCCAGTGATTGAAGCCCTGCAATGCATTTATTTGCGAGTTCTCTGTTGTCCATGTCATTTTCCTCCAATGTTGACCATGCACTTAATGGCAGGACCACCGGCCCGACAGGTATCAGTTTTTTTTCCACACATTCCGGATTTCCAGATCATGTCATCAGATACCGTGGTTACACTTTTCAGCACGTCAGTGGGAGTGAACGCACCACGCTGGGCTACGATGACCACTGCACGGTCGAGGCAGGTGCGAAAATATTTCCTGGCGACAACCAAACGACCTTCTTTGGTTAGTCTTCACCAACCTCCTTTGATTTCCAGGGAACAACCGTAACAGGGGCTATTGTCTCCAACTCCTCCTTCAACGCATCCGCCGGTCCCACCACCACAATCACCATCTTGTCCGTATCCAGCGTGCGTTGCGCAAACGTGGCGCATGTATCCGCATCCGTTTCCTGAATGCTTTCCAGCATACTGCTAAAGTAATCCTCGGGCAATCCTTCCGATTCAATGAGCCACAGGTCTCCTGCAAGCGATTGCGGCGTTTCCCGTCTACCCGCAAAGCTGCCCAGGACATAGGCCTTGGTGTCTCCAAGTTCTTCCGCTGTCGGTGGTTCGGTCTGCAGCCGCTGTAACTCTTCCAAGGCGGTACGAATAGCGTCAGGCGTGGAGTCGATCTTGGTGAACGTATGGATGGAGAACTTCCCCGCCATACGCTGAGAGGAATAACCGCCGCCCGCCCCGTACGTCAGTCCTTTCTTAACACGGAGCGACTCATTTAATCTGCTGCCAAATGCGCCGCCAAAATAGCTGCTCACCACATTGGATGTAAAATACCCCGGGTCGTTGCGCATGATGCCATGTTGTGCGATGCGAATCTGCGCCTGGTCGCCGGGCTTGTCAACAAGGTAAATGTGCGTTGCGTCAATCTCAGGAATTGGCGGCAGTTCAGTTTTGGGCATCGAATCTTTGACCTGCCATGCGCCGAACATCTTTTCTGCCAGTTGCACGGCCCTGTCCAGGTCAATGTCCCCGGCAAAGCAAAGCCATGCTGTGTCAGGCCGTAGAAAAGCGCTCCACCACGCCTTCAAATCTTTAGTCGTGAGTGCCTTCACATCATCACTTTCGCCCCGTACCGTTCGCGCATAAGGATGGTCCCCATAAAGCCGATGGCGCATTTCCCTGTCCGCCAGATAAAAGGGTTCGGAGGAGTTCACCCGCAAATCCGCCAATAGTTGTTTTCTGAGTTTCTCGAACTCCCCGGAGTCAAAGGTTGGCGTGAGCACCACCTCGGCCATCAGATCGGTTGCCCGTTCGAGTTGGTCAGTCACGCAACTCGCATACACCTCGGCGTCATCCATGCCCGCGTAGCCAGACAAACTGATGGCATAGGTTTCAAGTTCATCGGCCAGTTTTTCTTCATTATAGTGTCGCGTTCCCTTTCTGAGCATTTTCATAGCCAATGACGCGCATCCCGGCTTTGTCTCCGTCCATGCGCCCGTGCGAAACTGGAGAGACATGGAAACATAGGGGATTTCCTTGTTTTCGATAACCACCACTTTCAGGCCATTTTCAAGGGTGTGAGACTGGTATTTCGGTATCGGATCAAAGGCCAACGGCGCCATGAGCGGCGGCGTTTCGGGGTAATCCTCGGGACGTGTTGCGCCCGGACGTCCCGGTGCAGGCGGGTCGGTTTCCCGCTCCCCGGTAATCGGCGCTTCATCTTCCGGCTTTACAGCGTCTTTCTTAAAAAGTCCCTTGAGGTTTTTCTCCACGCGAAAGGTCAATGCCCGATCGGGGTCCAGATATTTCCTGGCCACACGCTGCAAATCTTCAGCGCTTATTTGGCGGATAACTTCAAGGCGTTGATTGACACGTGCCGTGTCGCCTTCAAGCACGGTTGCATGGCCGAGAATCCGCGCCTTATTTGCAACATACATATTTTCGGTGACCAAACCGCGCAATTCCTGGTTTTTGGCCTTCTCCAGTTCACGTGCTTTCACTTTCCGCGAACACACCCGCTTAATTTCCTTGCGCAACGCCGCCAATGTTTTGTCCATATCGCCACCCGACGCGGGAAGGGCAGCACCCACCACAAACACGCCATCCTGCTCCAGGTTCATGTTCATACATTGCACGCCTGTGGACAGTTCTTTTTCCGCCACAAGGCTTCGATGGATACGGCTGCTGTTGCCGCCTCCAACAATGGCGGCCAACAATTCCAGCGGCACCCGGTCCGGATGCGCCAACGGAACCGTGCGGTAGGCTATCCCCACCAGCGGCAGCGGGGCATTGTCAATCTTCATGGTTATATCCCGTGGCGCTGTCGGCAGCGGTTCCTGAATCGTGATGCGCGGCGGGTCGGCGGAACGCGGAATCCACTCAAAATATCGCCTTGCCGCGTTCTGGGCATCTTCATGTGTTACTGCGCCTGCAATAATCA
>CAZBNU010000288.1:0-3231 GCA_964493075.1 uncultured Nitrospirales bacterium
GTGCTCATGTTGGGGTCGAGCCGTTCGGGATGGGAACGGTAGTACACGAACAGCGCCGTGCCGATGCCGAAAAACAGGAACGTGGCGATCAGGGACATGACGGCATTGGTCCAGATGGAGCGGCGGGCCAGGGATTCCGTCTCGGTGGTCATGTACCGCTGCACCACGGCCTGGTCCGCCGTGTAGGAACTGAGGTTTTGACCGAAGGAACCCAGGAGCACCACCCAGATTGCCATGCGCGTAAAACTGTCGGCAGTGAAGTCGAAGTTCGCCAGGCGGAACTTGTCATACGCCGCGGCAGTGGCGACGAAATCATGGGCGCCGCTGTCGGCCACCAGCAGGATGAACACCAGCAGTCCGCCGCCGAGCAGCACAAAAGTCTGCACGGTATCCGTCCAGATGACCGCCTTCACGCCACCCATCATGCTGTAGATAACGCTCAACAGCCCCATGATCAGCACGCTTTGCGCCGGGGTCATGGGCGTGATGGCGGCCAGCGCCAACGCGGTCAGCGTCATCACCACCGCCATGCGGAACAGATGGAAGCAGCAGAAACTGGCGCTGCCGAAATAGCGGATGTTCCGGTTGAATCGTTTCTCCAGATACTCATACGCCGAGGTGACGTCAATGCTGCGGAAAAAGGGCAGCGCGAGATAGATGGCAATGGGCGCCACGCCCACAATCATGAAGTTGCCCACCATGTAGACCCAATCCTGGGCGAAGGCCTTGGCGGGGATGCCCATAAAGGTGAGGGAACTGAGCATGGTGGCGAAGATGGAACAGCCCGCCGCCCACCACACCATGTTTTTGCCGCCCCGGAAATACTCGTCCGTACTGGCGTTCTTGTTGGCGAAATACCCGCCCAGCGCCACCATCGCTCCGAGGTAAATTACCAGCACGGCATAGTTCAAGGCGCCGAAAGCCACCGTCCGCCCCTTGGGACGTATCAGCCACAGATTGGGCGTGCGCACGCGGGGCCGTACCTCGCCGGATGCAATCACAATGCCGTTATTCCATTTCACGGGAACTGTGCAGACCTGGTTCATGGGCGTTTCGCCTGCGGATACCCAGGTGTCGGTGATGGTGTGATAGGCAAAGGCCTCGCGCTTAAATCCGGGATGGTTGTCTTTCAGTTCGTCCGTCTTGAGGAAGTTCTCGCCATCATCACCGCCCAGCACAAAGATGTGGCTTTGTCCCCAACCCATACCCGTACCGGCAACCATCGCCCGTGGCAGGTCGGCGCAGGCACGCCACGTTCCCATGGACGGTGTGTACCGCCAGGTGTCGCGCAGAAACACCGGCCCGTCCTCGCCCTGGCTGCGGCCACTGATGACGTACAGGGCATTATTGAAACCATCATGCTGTGCCGCCGCAATATGAAAGGCACGGGGCGGCCCCGGAATCGGTTCCAGCGTCTGCCATTCAAAATCATTGGTATCCCGTTTTGTTAAATCCAGTGCCCATAAATTATTGGTAGCGGATTCCAGTCCTGCTTCCCGTTGTCCGCCTGTAAGATACACAATATCGTCAAGCAACACTGCGCAACCGTAAACGCAAGGTTCTGGCAAATCCGGGAACGCTGTCTGGATTACCTGCTGCTTTTTGACATCCCACTGCATCAGGAAAACGTCATCAAAAATCTCGCTGCTGTTGTTGCCGCCCATGCACAACACCCCGTCAGGAAGCGATACGGCAGCGCCATACGCCATAGGCGCGGAGAGTTTTCCGCCGTCCTTCCAGACAAGATCATCGCCATTCTTCTCCAGCACATACACGGCATCATGCCAGACCTTGTCCGTTTCCCAAAGAGGTTCCCCGGGAAAGTTCGCGCCTCCCGCCACAAGCAGCGTTTCCCCGTAAGCGCCGATGAACGGCCCTGCCACACCGTCCGGATTCGGCAGGGACGGCAGTTCCTGCCACTCGAGTTCGATGGCGCCAGCGCCGGTTGCACACAACACAAACGCAAGGCCAATAAGAAATCTACTGCGCATTACTCTATTCCTCTCCAATGCTGGCATCGCCCACAACCAAAAACAATCGTGAAGGATAAGCAAAAAATGGGGACTGCCCTCGGCGCACATAATTGCCATATGTCATCACTAAACCCGTTTGCGCCAGGGCTGTCCCCAATTTTTTGCGGCATGCGCGCCTAGGGCCGAAAAAATCCGGGACAGTTCCGTCGCTATGTCTTTGTTATAACAGATTGTATTGCCGCAAAAGCAAACGGATATTCCCGCTGCTGTCCTTTTTTGGATTCGCGACGGGAACAGTCCCATTTTTTCTTATCTCCTGTGACAAGACCTTGTTCGCTATCATTGGAATCAGGCAATACACACAGATTTACCGCTTCAGCATTGCCCAATCAAAAAAGCCCAATCTCTCCAAGCCTTTCTTTAACGCTGTGGTTTCCTTCTCATCAAGGGTCTGCAACGGCAGGCGCGTAGGCCCGCAATCCAGGCCGATCAGTTTCATGCACGTCTTGATGGCAGGCAGTCCACGATAGGCGATCATCACCCGCACCAACGCCGTCACCTGTGCCTGCAATGCTTCGGCTTCTTCCGTCCTCTTTTCGCTGTAACAACGGATGATTTCATTATACAGGGGCGCGAGAAAATTATACGTGCTGCCCACAGCGCCCTTCGCGCCGGACACAAGACCGCACAACAGCATTTCATCCACGCCGAAGAGGATGTCGAAACGGCCGCCCTCGAACTTGCGGCACGCCTGCAGTTCGTCCAGACGCGGACTGGAAAACTTGATGCCTGCCAGGTTCGGAATGGCGTCCTTCGCCAGTTCCAGAAACCGCTCCATGTCCAGCGCCACGGCGGACAAGGCAGGAATGTGATAGTAGTAGAAGGGCAGGTTCGGCGCTGCGCTGGCAATCTCTTTCATGGTATCCACCAGAACAGGCACGCTTGCCGGTTTGAAATACACCGGCGGCACCGCGCTGATGGCGGTCGCACCCGCAGCCGCCGCATGACGCGCCAACGCTGCCGCCTCGCGTGTGCTCTCCTGTCCCACCTGCACCATCACAGGAACCCGTCCCGCCGTGGCTTCTATATACGCTGTCGCCACGTCACGCCGCTCGTCAAGCGTCAGCAACGGCCCTTCACCGGTACTGCCGCACACGTACAAGCCGCCAATACCGCTATTCAGCAGATGTTCGGCAACACGGGGAACCAGATCAAGATTCAAGGAACAGTCACTGTTAAGGGGAGTGAAGACCGCAGG
>CAZBNU010000288.1:3331-4650 GCA_964493075.1 uncultured Nitrospirales bacterium
GATGACCTTTTTGAGAACAACAATACGTCGTGACTCCCCGTCCACATCTTAAAAATTTTCCAGTTCCCAGAACAAGCGCATGGTCTCCTCAGTCAGGGGCCATCGGCCTTCCCCGTAGCGGATAAACTCGCTGTGTCCATCAAGAAACAAAACATTTATGCCATTGGGTTGATGCCAGAACAGAGGTTCTTTCTGGTCAGGTGCCAGGGAACAGCGATCCCACAGCACGGCTGTTTCTGCACCCACCTTCCAATGGGCTTGCTTTTCTTCTTCGGAACAGGTGTCAAAATCAATTTTGGGTCGTTGCCGCAATCGAAGTATTTTGTCCCCGCCATCGGTTCCTGTTCCCGGCGGTACTTCCAAATCGGTATCAAAGGGCAGACCCTGTTCAATTCGCTGCTTATAGGCTTCCGCAAAAGCGCGCATTTCTTCATCATTGCTTATTTGATAGCCGAGGTAGCAATAACTCGAATGTTCAAAAAAATCTTCTGGATTATATTTCTCAGAATCAAAGGAGCCTTCTGTAAAACGAGCCGACAGGTTCGTTGAAGAAAGAGGATTGGCAAAATCTGCCGGGCAAATGAGTATTCTCGGGTCTCCAAAATAGTGCGGGTAAAGGGATTTTCCATCAAGAACTTCATTCATGAAAATCAGCCGCCCCTTTGTTGAAGATAACTGCGGCAGCATTCCGTCAGGATGGTCCTTAGGAAAAAAGGCCATTACCAATACGAGTGCCTTCAAATTCGAAAAGCAATTTACTCTCTGTCCGACATTCTTGAGTGGAGCCAAATAGGCAAACACAATGATAAGCACTATGCTTATGCAACACAAGGCAATTCCTACACGGGTACCTCTTCTTATTGATTTCAATCTTGTATTTTCGCGCATAGAAGACTGGGACAAATATGCGGTAACGATGCCGACAATACCGCACAAGATTCCAATACCGGCACAGAGATGTATTTTTGGTGCCCATAAATACAAGTGATATGCCGGTGCATAATAGAGAAGCAGCCCCAGACCAAGTGCAACAAATAATGTGAGCACATTCAGGGCGAGACCGATCCATGTAGATACTGGCGTCGGCGATGAACGAGTTTCTTGCTGTTCCTGGTTAGTGAAAGTTTTGCCGCAATGGGGACATTGGCTTGCTGTATCAGCGCCCTGTTCCGTCGTCGTAATCTCCTGCTCGCAGTGTGGACAAGAATAAATATCCATCCTTGAACCTCATTTGTTCGATGCGCCTGTTTGCCATTTGACCTACTGTATTCAGTTTAACACGCCGTGGTTATAGGTTGCCAAGTAACAGCGTACCGCTT
>CAZBNU010000289.1:0-2362 GCA_964493075.1 uncultured Nitrospirales bacterium
GGCTCTGGTGTTGGTTCTGGCTCTGGTGTTGGTTCTGGCTCTGGTGTTGGTTCCGGCTCTGGTGTTGGTTCCGGCTCTGGTGTTACTTCTGGCTCTGGTGTTACTTCCGGCTCTGGTGTTACTTCCGGCTCTGGTGTTGGTTCCGGCTCTGGTGTTACTTCCGGCTCTGGTGTTGGTTCCGGCTCTGCTGTCGGTTCGGGTTCTGGTTCGGGTTCTGCCAGTATAGTCACGCCGAGTTGCGAACGGGTGCGGTCTACCTGCTGTTTCCAAAGGTCCATCTTTTGCCGTGCCAGCACGAGCGCACCATCATTCAGCAGACCGCTATCCACGGCATACGTCATAGCCCTAATATAGTGTCCCATATCATCAGTGGAAATCCTGGATATAAGCACTGCATCACACCCAGATTGAACCGATGCAACGATGTCTTCTTCCACCGTGGCAAGAGACCAACCCTCGGCCAATAGAATGTCATCGGCAATAACAACGCCCTCGTATCCCCACTGATTACGCAGCACCTCCTCCACAAGAATCGGCGACACAAAAGCAGGACGCCCCGGAACACTTACGTCCAATGCCGGTACGGTAATCGCACCGACCAACAATCCGTGAATATCATGGGCAGCAGCATCCAGAAAGGGCATCATCACTGAAACCAGTGAGTTGACATCGGTCTCCGCTAATAACAAAATACCGTCGGGCTGCATGATGGCGCTACCCGCACCGGGGTAATGCTTCGCCACAGCAATTGCCCCCGCCTCCATCAACCCTTCCGAATACGCCAGGCCAAATCTGGAAACGTTTTCCGCAGTATCGCCCAGGGAAAGACGCTTCGCATCCGCTTCTAATGCTTCCGCATCATACACATTTAATGGCGGACTCAACAGCACGTCAATACCCGCTTTTACCGCAGCAGTCGCAGTAACAGTCCCCACCTGCTTTACGTTATCCAGGGTACCCAATCCGGCAATTTCGTCATAATACATAGGTTTCGGTAATTGCAGGGGATTCGAATCCAAACCGGATTCAGGAGCAAAGAAGATAAGCGGACGCATCTCCATCATGCCGATCTCATCAAAAATGCCGTAAATCTCCTGAATCAACCCCGTCAGTTGCGCATAGTCCTGCACGTTGGATTCCCGTATCCAGATACCACCAGGCAAATACTGCTGAAATAGGGCGCGGGTTTCATCGTTCAAACTGACGCCCTCAAAACCAACAATCAGATGGCGCACCGGCCAGACTGCTTCCGGGTCCACCGGTTGCGACACGGGGTCCGGTGTTTCAACTACAGCAGGCTCCTCTGGCATTTCAGACGGCGCAACCACCGCCACATCAGACGGTTCCGGTGTCACCGGTTCGGGTTCAACCGGCACAGGTTCCACAGACTCGGACTGCGCAACGATTGACGGCGCAGGTGCCTGTGAACCTTCACGCATGATTTCCATGCCTGCGTAACACAACCCAAAACCCACGCCTACGCCCAGGAGAAAGGTAATTATCAACGAGGCGGATGCGCCCCTATACCAAGGTTTATCTTTCATGTAATTTCTTTCTGCTTCTTCGCCCTTCAGCGGTATCCAGTTTTTACAAACCCCATGTCTTCTATTAAAAATACTGTAATGCTATTGTATATGATTTGTGTGGGAAAGCGCACCTCAAAAACCCGATGCCTCTAAAATTTTTTCCTGATAGGCTCGTCGCAGCAAAGAATTCCCTTCCCCATTCAGATGACAATGGTCACTGAATAACGTCTCGCCGGGAACATGGTGGGGTTCTGCCTGACGGATCACTTCCTCCACATCCACAAGCGGAACGTTATACTCTTTTGCCAGTTGCCGTATTATGGTGTTTTCCACGTCGGAAGATTGATGGCGCGGTGTAGCCTTCCGGAGCAGGTCACGTCCGAGTTCCATCCCCTCCTCGTAGCGCTCCTCTTCAAACAAACGCAGCACTTCCTCATACTGTACGCCTGCCTCGCCCGGCAGATTCGGTTTCCATAGATTGGAAGGCACTGTGCCGATGATTATGGGAACGCCTTTGTTCCGGCATGTGGTGATGATAGCAGCAAGGTTGTCGCGATAGGCGTCCATACGTGCCGCCATCTCTTCCTCCGTAAATTCGTAGGCCCAGGTCTTGGACGTATCCGGTAACGCCGTTGCCAGTTCCCGACGTTCCCGCGCTTCCTGCAATGCCGCTATCTGCTGCTGGGCGCGCATATCGCGGATGAACCGGTACAGCGCTGAATATCCGAGGGTGCGCTGCGCCGTGGCAAATTCCAGGTGCGACAGGTGAAGCTGCTGCAATTCCTCGAACTCGTTATGCCCCGAATACACCAACACCAGATCGGGTTCGTAATGCA
>CAZBNU010000289.1:2462-4611 GCA_964493075.1 uncultured Nitrospirales bacterium
GGGTTCGTCTCCATGAACCCGCCAGCGACTGGATGAAACAACAGGCTATCCCTGTCAAACCCCTGGCCGATATCCACCTGCATGGGCGGATTCCAGATTTCAACGATGCGCGCCGCTCCTTCCAGTACTGCAAACACAAGCACCACCGGAAGCAGGATGAGCAATCCCTGAAGGATAAATTTTCGGATTCGTTTCATGGCAGCCTATTCTTATTGTTGTGCCCATTATAATTGATTCCCCGGGGAATTAAAAGGTTGCATACCGTCTTATCTTCCGCATCTGTTGTCCAGTATCAAGCGGGAATTGTGACTGCGGTACCGGTGTTCCATAAAGCAGTTGAATACAACTTACAGGGGTACATAAAGTGAAATCAACACTACACTACATAACGCTTATGATTATCATAGGCACAGCGTTGGCAGCGGGGTGTTCAAGGCCCAAGCCCTGGCCGGAAAGTCCCCTTTATGAAACGCCTGCCAATGACCCCAATTGGACGCCGCCCGCAACCAAAGAAGAAGCCATTGCTGCTATGGCGGGGCACTATGCCCACTATGATGTTGTGGCTTATGACGCGATGACCCCAAACGGGCCCTTGTCCACCTTTGTCATTTCCTACGGGTTTACCGAACTGGTAGTGGAAAATGGGGAACTGGTGGAATATGACCGTTTCTGCAGCGCTTCTCATAAGGCCAACCAAAACATGGAAACCTACATGCCCGATGTGGCGGTGCAGGCCATCAAGCCTCGGAGCGCAGTGGTGGAAGTCTACGAAGAAGAGGGCGCATGGAAATTAAAACGCCCACCAACGCCTAGTCTTGTCGGCATTGGCGGCGACCCCAATGTGCCCATATCCAACGACCCCAATGATCCGCTCATTGAAGACAGCGATAATGACGGTAAGCCCGGCATCACCATATATGTAAAACTCTTCGGTTTGATCAAAGGGGAGATTTATCTTGCGCGACGCGAGATTTTTGAAAACGAGTTAACCCTCTACTCTGATGGCAGCCTGCGCGGCAGGGTAATAGACCGTTCCGAACAACTCGTGGTGGGCGCTTCCCTCCGCATTTTGAATGTGCCCAACAACCCGCCCCAATGGGATGATCCCGGTTTGAATCCCCTTATCCTGATTCCGGTTCCCGATGACTGTGACACCTGCGAAGAACTCATGGCAAACCGCGACCGCTTATTCCCGCCTGAACCGGAGTTTTGATTTTACTGTCGTCAAGCTGGTTGTTTACCCCGTCCGCCTGATTTTGTTATGCTATGCGACACAAGGGGAATGCCTCCGTTTACAGTAACACAAGGAACCTGTCCCGATGACCGTACACTTTTACAATACACTAACCCGACATAAAGATGAATTCACGCCGATCACGGCGGGCAAGGTCGGCATCTATACCTGCGGCCCCACCATCTACAATTTCGCCCACATCGGCAATTTCCGCGCCTATATGTTCGAAGACCTGCTGCGTCGCTACCTGGAGTTCCGGGGCTTTGAAGTCAACCACATCATGAATCTCACCGACGTGGAGGACAAACTCATCCGCACCTGCCGCGAAACGGGCAAGTCTCTGAAGAGCATCACCGAGTTTTACGCCCAGTCCTTTTTTGAGGATATTGACACCCTCGGCATACAGCGCGCGCACGCTTATCCCGCTGCCACCGACCATATCAACGAGATGGTGGACTTGATCAAAACGCTGCGGGACAACGGCCATACGTATGAAGATAACGGCAGCATTTATTTCAAGTTGAGCACCTTCCCGGAATACGGGAAACTCAGCAACATGCAGATGGAAGACCTCCGTGCCGGCGCGAGTGGTCGGGTGGATGCGGATGAGTACGAAGCGGAAGAGGCACGCGACTTTGCGTTGTGGAAAGCGTGGGACGAACAGGACGGCGCCGTGTTCTGGGAAACGGAACTGGGCAAGGGCCGTCCCGGCTGGCACATTGAATGTTCCGCCATGAGCATCAAGTATCTCGGCCCCCACTTCGACATCCATTGCGGCGGTATTGACAACATGTTCCCCCACCACGAAAACGAGATTGCCCAGGCGCAATGCGCCACGGGCGAGCAGTTTGTGAACTACTGGCTCCACTGCGCCCATCTCATGGTGGACGGACGCAAGATGTCCAAGTCCCTCGG
>CAZBNU010000290.1:0-4585 GCA_964493075.1 uncultured Nitrospirales bacterium
AAAAAAGAATGAGAAAAAGTAACGAAAAAAAGCAAAAAGAGCTCAAAAAGAGGTACAACGTGACTTAGAGGAAATACAGGGAAGTACAAGGACATCCATGATGAGCCGTTGCTGCCCCTGTCAACCACGAAATTTCAACGAAACAGGGACAGACCCGTCTCGCTTCCCTTGGTCGCTCGCTTGCGTCAGTCCCTGTTTCCATAAAATTTCAGAGCGGCAGTCACCTCTTTCGAAGTACTGTTCGTAGTTTGGTGTTTATGGTATAGTATGACTTTTGGTGTTGTCGTGTAGGTGCGGCGAAGGCGGGTACCGTAGGAAGGTAGAAGTAACGCATGAACATACATTTCTTATTGGGGGTAAGCGCGCTCATAAGCATGGCGATTATCTGTCTTGCATTGTATTTTCTGAGTAGAAAAATTAAAATGGGCAGCAAGCGCTATTTGTCTGAGGCGTATGTGATGATGGCGTTCGTGCTGTTCCCCGTTGTGTTTCTTTTTCTGGCGTTTGTAATTTTCCGCTTCTTGCAGGCTTGGTAAGTTTGTTGTTTCCCTGCTTATCCGTTGTATACCAGCCATCCGATGTAGGACGCGTACAACAAAACAAAAATGGCGCCCAAATACCGGTTTACTTCAGCCTTTTGGGTGCGTTGCTTCTTTCCCAGAAACATTACGGCAAATAACAGGATGGTTGCCAATAGCATGACGCCAATGTCCAGATTCATGCCGGGGGTTACGGGCAGGGCGCGAACAGTGCTGCTTATACCGAGGATGAGCAGGATGTTGAAGATGCTTGATCCGACGACGTTGCCGATAGCGATGTCGAATTTCATGCGGTATGCTGCCATACCGGAGGCGGCCAGTTCGGGAAGGCTGGTGCCCACAGCGACGATGGTCAGGCCGATGAGTTTGTCGCTTACCCCCACCATGCGCGCTATCTGGACCGCGCCGCTTACCACCCAGTTGCCGCCAACCACCAGCAGAACAATCCCGATGAGTACATAGACCGGGGGCATCCAGGGCGCCATCGCTTTTTCATCGGGCATGCTCTCCAGTTCGACCGGCGGCGTTTTGGCTCTGCTCATGTACAACAGGAACAAGGCCATCATCCCAAGCAGGATGAGACCGTCGCTGAAACTGATGGTATTGTTGGCGGACTGTCGCAACATCCAGTCGTTGGCGATGACCGTAAACACAATCGAGGCCACTATCAGAAAGGGAATCTCTTTCCAGACCGTGCTCTTGCCTACCGTGATGGGCCGGATTAACGCCGCCACGCCGAGGATCAGCAAAATGTTGGCAATGTTGCTTCCGACAACATTGGCAACGCAGATGTCGGCGTTGCCTTGCAGGTTGGCCCAGAGGCTGATCACCAGTTCGGGCATGGAAGTGCCGAAGGCGACAATAGTCAGGCCGATAGCCAGATCCGATACGCCCAGGCGCTTTGCCAGTGCCGATGCACCGACCACAAGCCAGTCGCCGCCTTTAATCAGGAACACAAAACCTACGATCAGACTAATGATTGCCAGTACCGTGGAATCCAATATGAGCGAAGACATTTACGATTTCTTTCTTACGTTGTCGTAGAGAATAATCCGTCTGAATGGCGGTTAGTTGTTTTCAGTTTCAAGTGTTTCACGGATACGTTTGTACGAAGCGTATCGAATAGAATCCAGGCTGCCTTGTTCCACTGCTGCCAGCACGGCGCAGCCCGGTTCGTGGATGTGGGTGCAGTTTCTGAAGCGACATTGCAGACTATATTCTGCAATATCGGGGAAGTACAATGCCAGTTCTTCAGGCTCCACATTCCACAAACCCAGCGTGCGGATGCCGGGGGTGTCAATGACGGTAATGTCTCCGGCCAGCACATATAACTGTGAGGCGGTGGTGGCGTGTTTGCCCCGCTGCGTCGCCTCGCTGACCTCGCGCGTAAACACCCGCAGCTGCGGGTCGAGGGCATTGAGCAGGGACGACTTGCCCACACCGCTGTGTCCGGCGAATACGCTTGTCTTGTTTCGGAGTACTTCGCGCAACGCCTCCAGCCCCTGGCCGGTGACGCAGCTGGTGGTGCAGATGGGAATGCCCAGATCGCGGTAGATATGCAGTTGCTCCGGCAGTTCACCGACCAGGTCCACCTTGTTCAGGCAAAGTATTGGAGAGACGCCGCCCAGCTGTGCCGTAATCAGGAAACGGTCAATAAGTCCCGGTCTGAATGGCGGATTTGCGGTTGCGGCAACGATAAGCAGGGTATCCACATTTGCCGCAATCAGGTGCTTTTCAACACCACGCCTGCGGGGGGCATAGCGGAAAAGGGTCGTGCCTCGTTCTCCAATACCGCGCACCACATCGTTGCCGTCGTCATCCTGCTCGATGAGCACGCGATCGCCGGGAGCAAGGAGTGTGGTCTTCTTCTCCTCGATGCGTTCATCAATCAGGCAGAGCCGTGTTTCTGTCTGATCATCGTGGGCACGGTCTAACTTTACAAAAGCCCACTTGCGTGAATGGGAGACCACAGTGGCGTTGGGCACAAAATCCTGGGGAAGCGGACTGCGATACTGTGAGTTTTCCGGTAATTTTGACAGTGCGCGACGGTGCCGCACGAGATCGTGTGAATAGTCGGCTTCCGGCGCATTTTCCCATTGCCGCTCCCGAACATTGCTTCTTTTTTTCTTTTCCAGTTGTTTGCGTTTAACCATGACGGGTGTTTCGGTTAGCGGGAGTGATAGCGGTTATTGCGCATGATTTCCTCATTCAACTGGGACGCGGAATCCGTGCCCAGTTCTTTCAGGCGCTGGTTCAGTGCGGCAACTTCGATGATGATCGAAATGTTCCGTCCAGGCCGCACCGGAATGCGCAGATAGGGTATGCGCACGCCGAGGATATCTACATGTTTAATGCTGAGCCCTGTCCGGTCATAATTGGCGGCGGCGTCCCATTCTTCGATTTCCGCTACCAGCCCGATACGCTTGAAGGTGCGCACGCTGCCCACGCCAAACACAGAACGCACATCAATAATACCCAGGCCGCGTATTTCCATGTGGTGTTTTACGATGTCATTGGTCTGGGCATAAAGATAGTCTTCACGGCGCCTCTTCAGCTCCACCAGATCATCAGCCACCAGACGATGGCCGCGCTCCACCAGTTCCAGAGAGGACTCACTTTTGCCGATGCCCGGCTTGCCCACGATAAGGCAACCCACGCCGTACACATCTACAGCGGTGCCATGCAGAACGGTTTCCGGGGCAAATTCCTGGGTGAGGAAGAGTATGATACGGCTAATCACCTCATCCGTGCTCATGGCGGTGCGGAGCACGGGGATGCCGTTACGATTGCACATGTCGAGAAACACAGGCTGCGGTGTGAGATTTCGTGACATTACAAAGGCGGGCACTTCAAATGCGAACATGTTGGCAACGCGTGAGGCCAGTTCCGCCGGGGAAAGCCGTTCCATGAAATGTATTTCCGTATTGCCCAGAATTTGCACACGGTCATTGGCAAAATAGTCCAAATAACCGCTCAACGCCAAGCCCGGACGATTCACATCCCAGCTGTATACCGGCCTCTCAGTGCCTTGAAAACCCGCAAGCATCTCGAAGTCAAGGTTATGAGAAATATGCTCTAGCAGTCGCGACACAGGAAGAAACTGTTTTCGTTTTACCGGTAAGCTGCTGAAATCCATTGTGCGCTTTCGACATGTTCCAAGCGGTGAAAAGGACCGCCTGCATTGATATTAAAAATCCGGTTCAATCAAACCGTATGTGGCGTCTTCACGGGCATAGAGCACATTCACCTGCGAGGTATCCGCATTCGAGAACACCAGGAAGGGGTCTTCCAGCAATTCCAACTGCATTACGGCTTCTTCAACGGTCATGGGTTTCATGGGCAGTTTCTCGCGATTAACCACATGATGCGCCACTTCCTCTTCGGAGGCGTCATGGCTGGAATCGCCATTGCCCGGAGGAATGGATATGATGGCATGACCGTAACTCTGTGCTTCACGTCCGGTGCGTGGTTGGTGACGGTTGATGCGCCCCTTATATTTGAGTATCTGCTTATCCAGTTTTGCCATCACCGCATCCACGGAGGCATACATGTCCGCGGAGGCTTCGCGGCTATGGATGCGCACACCGTTCGCATGGAGGTTGACTTCGGCAATGTGCCGGTGCTTTTCCACATCAAGCACCACATCCACATCGATCACTTTGTCAAAATGGGATTTGATCTTCTCAAGACCATTTTCGATGTACGCCTTCAAAGCGTCGGTCATTTCCATGTGGCGCCCGGTAATATTAACTTTCATAAATAATGTCTCCAGTAAAAGTCGTTGTTGCTTAGCGCAAAAGCATACCATTGTAAGCACCCTACAATCAAAACATTTACGACCTATACGCCTATTCCTGCGCCGCTTCTACATCAATAAAACAGTGTCCCTGCCACGCTTCATCCGGGTGATGACTTTTTCTTTTTGGCGCCCTATCGGAACGGAACCGCGATAAAAAACAAGAAGTTCAATTTGTGAATATACTATCACGGCCGTCATTCCGGTTTTTATTTTCTGATGGATATCAGAAAATAAAAGACCGGAATCC